>JBIKKP010000002.1:0-63210 GCA_044360285.1 Rickettsiales bacterium | reverse complement strand
ATTAAGAGCATCGCCAAAAATTCTGCACCAAGCAAAACAAAAAGTGCGGCGGCGTTTAGGAAGGCTAGAACCAAAAACATTACCGAATGCACCATGTTTCTGGCACTTACAACCACAAGGGCTGAAGAGATCAAAACAAAAGAGAAAAGATAAAAAAGGAAAATGCTGAAAGTCATATTAACGATGTTTTACGTCTGCTTCAATTGATTGGCGAAGCGCGTATTCGTAGCGATCGCCATTGGCCAAAAGTTTTTCTTTATTGTAGTAAAGCTCGCCGCGTGTTTCGGTGGCAAACTCAAAATTTGGTGATTCAACGATGGCATCAACCGGGCAGGCCTCTTGGCACAATCCGCAATAAATGCATTTCATCATATCGATGTCATATTTTGTGGTGCGACGACTGCCATCTTCACGCTCTTCGGCTTCGATGGTGATTGCTTGTGCTGGGCAAATTGCTTCACAAAGTTTACAAGCGATGCAGCGTTCTTCACCATTTGGATAGCGGCGCAAAGCGTGTTCGCCGCGGAAGCGCGGGCTTACTGGCCCTTTTTCGTATGGATAGTTGATGGTGATCGGCTTTTTAAAGAAATAACGCAGGGTCATCAAGTGGCCGTAGAAAATTTCTTTAAGCAAAAAAGCTTTGGCGATGCGTAAAAATTTCATGTTATTTGAAGTAAACTACATAAGTGGCAGTGATGACGACAAAAAGAAGCGATGTAGGCAAGAAGACTTTCCAACCCAGACGCATCAATTGATCATAACGATATCTTGGCAAAGTTGCGCGAACCCAAATGAAGCAAAAAAGTAAGAAGAAAATTTTTGCCGAAAGCCAGATAAATCCAGGAATCGCGTTGCAAAATGCATTGTCGTAAATTGGCAGCCAGCCGCCAAGGAAAAGGATTGAAGCGAAGGCAGAAATCAAAATCATGTTGGCATATTCGCCAAGAAAAAACATCGAAAATGGCATTGAGCTATATTCAACGTTATAGCCCGCAACAAGCTCGGATTCTGCTTCTGGAAGGTCAAAGGGGTGGCGATTTGTTTCGGCGAGTGCGGAAATGAAAAACAGCACAAACATTGGGAAACATGGCAAAACGAACCATAATTCTTTTTGCGCTAAAACAATATCGGAAAGGTTCAGCGAGCCCGCAAGAAGCACTACAGAAATAATGATGAGGCCAATAGAAACTTCGTAGGAAATCATTTGCGCCGAAGAGCGGATTGCGCCAAGGAATGCATATTTTGAATTACTTGCCCAGCCGGCAATGATGATGCCATAAATTCCAAGCGATGAGCTGGCAAGCAAGTAAGTGACACCAACGTTAAGATCGGCAACAACGAAAGTTTCAGAAAACGGAATCACTGCCCAGCCAATCATAGCAAGGACAAAGGTGATAATTGGGGCAAGTAAAAAGAGAGCTTTATTGGCCTGAGCAGGAAGGATGACTTCTTTAAGCATAAGTTTAAGCCCATCAGCAAGCGGCTGCAAAAGTCCAAAAGGGCCAACCACGTTTGGCCCTTTGCGTAATTGCATGGCGGCGATGACTTTGCGTTCCATCAAGGTGAGGTAAGCAACGGCGCCAAGCAGCGGCAAAACGATCAGTAAAATTTTTCCAAGTAGCGGCAAAATTTGAGTCAAAAAAAGCTCAAGATATTGCGAGAAAAGCTGCTCCATTGAAGTCGATTCTTTATGAAATTTGAGAGGGAATTTATGAGCTCTTTATCGAAAGTGTTTTTAGCAAAGTCAATTTTCGATTAGTACTTACTTGCTAATGTCAGTTCAATGCTTGGGCGGGTTTTACAACCCCGCCTGAGCGGCGAGAGATGATCTAACAAAGCTTAATTCTCCACGCACCCGCTATCCACGCCGCTGCGCCATCTACGTAGTTCGCCGCATTTTTTTGTTGGGCCGGCGTAAGCACCAGAATTATAACCAGAAGGGCAGGCGGTGGCTGAAACGCCAAGGTCTTCTTCACCTAAAGTTGAATCGCCGCGCCAGTAATAAGTTTTTGTTGTGGCGCCGTAAGTGATGATTTCAAAAAAATCTTCGCTGCAGGCGGGGGTTGGAAAGTATTTAGAATCGTTAACAAGTTGCTGCCTGCTTTTGAAAAGAACGATGTCGTCAAAAGCGTCGCTATTTGATTGCGCCATGAATGGAAAGAGGCTGCTTGAATAGTTGTAATTGTAAAAGTTGGAAGTGCCGGAAGTTGAGTAAGGCGCGCAGTTAAAGGCTTCGTCGGCGTCAGTTGCAGAAGCATTTCTGGTCGCAGAATTTTTTGGATAGGCGCAAAAGCCGTTGGCGCCATAGCTCATCAACACCAAAACCGCACTTGCGGTTGCGCGTTTTACGTTGCTGTTATTTCTTTCGTGAATGCGAATGCGATTATCGTCAGCAGCATCGCCAGCGTTGTAGCTGTTGCCTTGGCCGTTGCCAACGTTCACTAAAGAATCGAAAGTGTTTTTGGTGGTCAGATCTTTCAAAACGAAATAAGCAATTTTATTGCCGAATTCATCTTCAGCCATATCCGGCGAAAGCCCAAGTTCTTTGATTGGAACGCCGCCGTAAATCAAATTACTGTTGTTGCTTGATTGCCAAATTCCAACCGGGCTGGAAAGTGTTGGCGAGCCCAGGTTATAGTTGCAGGTGACTTCTTTGCCATAATTGGCATTACCTTTTGTCAGCAGAATTGATGATGGGCAAGGCAGGCGTCCATAGCTTTTGACATAGGCGCTGAAGGCTTTATAGAGCTCTTCAATTTTATCTTTGCTGATTTTTGTCTTTTGTGCGCTGCTTTTATTAAAGGCGGAAAATGAAGTGGAAATTATGATGGCAACAACAACCAGGACCATTGATAGTTCTAGCAGTGTGAAAGCTTTGAGAGGTTTTTTCATTTTCTAATTTTTTACCCTGCTAAGCACGGCCGCGCCACAGTGCTTTCCCAATTGCCAAAAGCGCCGCATTTTTTGCCAGGATATTTTGGTCCACCTTCGAAGCCGCCGGGGCAGGCGTTGCCTGAGGGAACGATCTCGCCATATTTTATGCTTAAATCACCGGTCCAACTAAAGTTTGAAGGCGCGCCGTAGGTTATGCTTTGCGTGACGTTGCTTGCACAAGGTATCAAGCCAAAAAGCTTGAAGTCGCTAATCATTTCGTTTCTGGTTTTGTAGAAAATTATATCGTCGAAAACGCCGTCAACAGTTGAGGAAAAAACAAAAGGAAATGGCGTGCTGACGTTAGAGTTGCTGTTGTAGAAATCTGCTTTGCCATCAGCTGGAGAATCGATATTTCCAGTGACCGAATTCCAAATTTCTTCGTTGCTGGAAGAAAGAGAGTTTTGTGTAGTAGAATTCTGTCCCCAAGCGCCAGATTTATTGGCGCCGTGGCTGATTAAAACAAACATTGCATCGCTGGTTAAGGCAGTATTTACCACAGTTCCGGCCGAATCTTTTTTGCGATCATTAAGAAAAAATCGATAGCCCGAACCAAGTGCAACATCTTTGGTGTAAGTAGAATAGAGGTTGCCGCTGCCATCATCAGTTGAAGCGATGTCAAGTGGAAAAAATTCTGCCTTGGTGAACCCATTAATGATGGCGTAAGAAAATTTGCTGCCAAAGCCATCAACCGAAAAATCGCTGGGCAGACCCAAAGTTGTGGTTGGAATCATGCCGTAATAAATGAAATCGTGAAACGAGCTTTTCCAATATCCCGAGCCGCTTGCTGGCGGATTGGCGCAAGTTTCTGCGGCGATACCGTAATTGGCGTCAGTGATTGGAAGATTAATTGCGGCGGGGCATGGTAAATGGCCGTTTTTGCTCAAAAAAATTCCTAGCGATTTGTAGATTATTTGAATTTTTTCGTTGGTGGCGGTGACTTTGCGACCGGCGTTTCTGCTGTTTAGAAGCGTGAAGGTTCCAGCTAAAAAAACTGAGATTATCAAGATCAGCACCGAAAGCTCGATGAGTGTGAAGCTAGATTTGGAACGACTTGCTGCTGTTTTCATTACGGATTTTGTAAGCAGTTTTCAATTACATCGCTTTCCCACTTGCCAAAAGCGCCACACTTTTTTGTTGGTCGAGCCACGCCAGCTGTATATCCAGTTGGACAAACTTGGCTGGCTGCAGCGTTTGCTCCATATTTTGTGCTGCTGCTTGCTGCCCAGGTATAGCCGTAATCTGTGCCGCCATAATTTATGGTTTGTGTTGGACTTGCTTCGTCGCAAGAAACCAGGCCAAGTAAGTTGAAA
This sequence comes from Rickettsiales bacterium, assembly GCA_044360285.1. Classification (GTDB taxonomy): domain Bacteria; phylum Pseudomonadota; class Alphaproteobacteria; order Rickettsiales; family UBA1997; genus UBA2645. The sequence continues at coordinate 58,966 of JBIKKP010000002.1, read as the reverse complement.
TCGAGAGTCATTTCGTCGCGCGTTTTGTAAAAAACTATGTCGTCGAAAGAGTCGCTATTTGCTGAAGAAATGAAAAGCACGTTGTCGAAAGTTGCTGTGCCAGTGGTTGCATCAAGGCTTCCTAAGCTATTTTCTATTTCTTCTGCGTCAGTTGATGCGGCATTTTGTGTGCTGGCATTTATGTTCCAACCAGCGAGTTTATTGGTTCCATAGCTTATAAGTGCAAAAGCGGCATCGTTGGTGATTTGTAATTCTGAGGTCGGCTTTTCTTTAATGATGATGCGAAGCAAGTTGCTGTCATCGGCATAATTTTTTGAACTGCTAACTGAGGCTGGGCCCTTGCCAAAAGTGGTTGCCGAGGCGAAGCCGCTATGCACAAAATAGCCAATTTTTCCACCAAATCCATCTTCTGAAAAATCTGATGAAAGCCCAAGTGTCTTGGTTGGAACCATGCCAAAAAAAAGATTTGGGCTGTCAGAGTCAGTTGATTTCCAATAGCCAGAAGCAGTGCCTGGAGCGGAAGAGCAACTGCCCGCCGCGGTGCCATATGAGCTGTTTGATTTAGCCAAAGTGATTGCTGCTGGACAAGGAAGATAACCGTTTTTGCTCAAGAAAATTCCCATCGCTTTGTAGATGGTTTGCATGCGTTCTTGGCTAAGCCTGACCTTAGATTTATTCACCGAAAACATTGTCGCTGAAAGTGCGCCGGTGAGCAAAATCGAGACGATCAAAATCACGATGGAAAGCTCAATTAAACTGAAGGCTTTTAAGTTTTTAGGCATGAAAAAAATGTATAGTTGCAATTCCGATGAGCCCTACAACCAAGCCGCATAATACGTCATCTAACATGACGCCAAAACTGTTTTTTAAATTGCGGTCAAGATAGCCAATTAGCAGCGGTTTTCTTATGTCGAAAAATCTAAAAAGAACGAAGCAAAAAAGTAGGTGCGCCAGAATTAGACGCGGGTTTTGGAAATAATTTTCGCTGATAAAAACGAAAGTCATTTGCAGAGCAAGAATCTGCCCGAAAACTTCGTCAAGTACGATTGATTTGTGGTCAATTTCGCCAACTTTTTTTGCGTAAAATGGAATGGCAAAAATTCCGTAAAGCAGAATCGTCAACAAAAAAAATCCCCAAAAAATTGTCTGACTTTTTATTGAGAATTGCTGATTGAAAAAAAGCTGCGAAAGAAAAAACCAAAAAGCTAGAGCGCCAATACTGCCAAAGGTTCCGGGCGCTTTTTTTGCTTTACCAAGAAAGAAAAATGTTAAAATAATTTCGTTAATTCTTTTCATAATTTTGTAGAATTTCGAGGTAAGTTTTTTGCAATTCGATGATCTCAGAGACTTCCGCAAATTCGTCGATTTTGTGAGCGGTTTGATTGACTAAACCAATTTCCACAACTTCGGCGAAGTCCTTGATAAATCTAGCGTCCGACGTTCCGCCACTTGTGCTCATCACTGGTTTTTTTTCACAAATTTTTTCAACAGCAGCAATCACAATTGGTGCTAGAAATTTTGGATCGCTCAAAAAAGCTTCGCCGCTTACGCGATTTGTCAGTTCATATTTTGCGCCGAAGCCAACAGTTTTTTCGCAAGCATAAGTCACCAAACTAATGATGTCGGAAGCCTTGTGGCAGTCGTTGAAGCGCACGTTGAAAGCGCAAGAAGCTTCATTTGGAATTACGTTGGCTCCCAGATTTTGCGAAGAAATTGAAGTGATTTCTAAGTTGCTTCGATCAAAGAATGGCGTGCCTTCGTCGAATTTGTGATCTTTCAAAACTTTCAGCAAATTAATCAAAATCGTGATTGGATTTAGCGCAATATCTGGATAAGCAACGTGACCTTGTTTGCCGGTCACTTTCAGCGTAAAGCCAATAGAACCGCGTCTTCCAACCTTTATCATTTCACCAAATTTTTGCGGATTTGTTGGTTCACCAACCAAACAATGCGAAATTTTTTTGCCGTTTTTTTCCATCCAATTCAGCACTTTTTTGGTGCCGTTGATGCTGTCATTTTCCTCGTCGTTAGTGATGAGGAAACCAATGCCAAAATCGGGATTTGGATTTTTTTCAAGGAACTCAGCAACAGCTGAAACAAAGCAAGCAATTGCGCATTTCATGTCGGCAGTGCCGCGGCCAAAAAGTTTTCCATCTTCAATTGTGGCGCTAAATGGATCGTGCTTCCACGAGGCTTTGTTGCCTTCGTTAACAACGTCGGTATGGCCGGCGAAATAAATGACTTTATCAGAATTTTTTGGATTAAAAATTGCGTGCAAATTATTGACGCTGTAAGATCCATCGCCGTCATATTCCAAAATATCGCAAGCAAAACCCAGTTCTTTTAACTGATTTGATAAAAAATTAATCACCTGCGGATTATTGCCGCTGTAAGATGGAATGCGGATTAGTTCTTGCGAAAGTTTGATTACGTCAAGTTTCATCGTTGAAATTTTTTGCTTAGAGAAAAGAGTAGTGGTGCGCTTTTCTGGCGCTCTTTTTCCAAATTCAATTCAGAAAAAAATAAAATGTTAGACATCAAATGGATTCGTGAAAATCCACAAAAATTTGATGCAGCAATGGCTGCGCGTTCTGCTAATTTCAAAGCTGCAGAGATTTTGGCGCTTGATGAAGAGAAAAGGAAAAAAACTTTTTTGATTCAAGAATTACAAGCGAAGCGAAATAAAATTGCGCAAGAAATTTCGGTTTTGAAGCGATCTGGCGCTGATGCAAGCGCGTTGCTGGAAGAATCGAAAAAAATTAATTTAGAGCTCGCTGCTGCAGAAAGTGATTCCTCGCTTGATGAAAAACTTGAGGCGCTCCTGCTTGCAATCCCAAACATTCCCGACGTTTCGGTTCCGCATGGAAAAAGTGAGGAAGAAAATGTTGAAGTCGAAAAATTTGGATCACCGAAAAAATTTTCCTTCCCGCCAAAATCGCATGACGAGCTTGGTGAAAAATTAAAAATGCTCGATTTTGAGCAATCGGCTTTGATGTCGGGGGCGCGATTTTCAACTTTGTTGGGAGGCTTGGCGCGTCTGGAGCGTGCACTTTCTAACTTTATGCTCGATGTTGCGTTGGAATCTGGTTACGAAGAAATTTCTCCACCAAATTTGGTGAAGTCGCAAGCGATGCAATTTTCTGGCCAGCTGCCGAAATTTTCCGAAGAAGCATTTTCAACTTCCGATGGATATTGGTTGATTCCAACTGCGGAAGTTTCTCTGGTTAATTTGGTTGCGAAAAAAACTTTAAACGAAACGCAACTTCCAATTCGCTTCACCGCTTACACGCCGTGTTTTCGCCGTGAAGCGGGATCGGCCGGAAAAGATACGCGCGGCATGATTCGCCAACATCAATTCAAGAAAGTTGAGTTGGTTTCAATTACAACCGCGGAAGATTCTGCGGCAGAACATGAACGCATGACCAACGTTTCTTGCGAAGTTTTGCGAAGGCTTGAATTGCCTTTCCGCAAGATTTTGCTGTGCAGTGGCGACATGGGATTTTGCGCGCAAAAAACTTACGATTTGGAAGTTTGGTTGCCCAGCCAAGAAAAATATCGCGAGATTTCCAGCTGCTCAAATTGCGGCGATTTCCAGTCGCGCAGGGCTGCAATCAAATATAAAAACAAAGAAGGGAAAAGCGTTTTTGTGCATACGCTAAATGGCTCTTCGCTTGCGGTTGGTCGAACTTTGGTGGCGATTTTAGAAAATTATCAAAATGAAGATGGGTCAATTTCGGTGCCCGCGGCTCTAGTTTCCTACATGAATGGAGTTGCCAAGATTTCTGCTTGATAATTTGATTTCGATTCATAGGTTGCGCCGCCTCTTTACTCGCCTGTGGGATCAATTGAATCAAGGTTTCAAGCGGGTTTTTGAACTTTCCAATAAAATTTCAGTCAAAAATGGCTAATACAAAATCGGCTCAGAAGGCCCTTCGCTCTAGTGCTGCTAAAAAAGAAATTAACAATTCAAGAAAGAATCGTATCAGAACATTCGCAAGAAAAGTTGATGATGCGATCAAAGCAAATGATGCAGCAAAAGCTAATGAAGCTTTGAAAGCTCTACAGCCAGAAATCATGAGTGGCGTTTCTAAGAACGTTATTAAGCTCAATACTGCATCAAGAAAATTGAGCAGACTTTCAGCGGCAATCAAAAAAATTAAAAAATAATTATGCTTGCAAAGCCGCATCAATGCTGGCTTGGCGCTAAATTAGAAACTAAAAACCTCGCAAAAAACTTCGCAGTTTTGCGAGGTTTTTTTGTGACCAAAATTTGTTTAAAATGAAAATTTTATCTTCGCTTCGTAATGGCTTAAGCCACGCCCATATTGACTTCATGAAGGTTCATAAGTTGGCGCTTTTCATGTCGGTTGTCTGCATTTTGGGATCAATTATTTTAGTTGGCGTGCGCGGATTAAATTTCGGAATTGATTTCGCCGGTGGAATTTTGGTGGAAGCGCGCATCGCTTCCAACCCAGATGTTTCTAAGGTTCGCGAACTTGTTTCTGCCGACATTAAAGACGTACAAATTCAAAATGTTGATGGCAGTGATTTTCTAATTCGCGTTGCCAAAAGTGATGAAGAACAAAGCGTTTTGGTTAAAAAAATTCAGGAAATTTTAGCGACAAATTTTGGCGAAGTTGAATATCGCAAAGTTGACTATGTTGGACCGCAAATTGGCGCCGAACTGATCATGAAAGGGGTGATGGCACTGGTTTTGTCCTTTGCTTTTTTGATGATTTATTTGTGGGTGCGTTTCGATTGGCAGTTCGGCCTTGGTGGCATTTTTGCTTTGCTGCATGATGCAGTGTTGACGCTTGGATTTTATTCATTCAGCGGCATCGAATTTAACGTCACTTCAATTGCGGCGGTGCTGACGATTATTGGCTATTCAATCAATGACTCGGTGGTGATTTATGACCGCATCCGCGAGAATTTGCATCGTCACAAAAAGATGAATTTGTCGCAGCTGATTAATTCAAGCATCAATTCAACTCTAAGCAGAACTGTGTTGATTTCGAGCGTGACCTTGGTGTCGGTTTTGGCTTTGATGATTTATGGCGGCGAAGCTTTGTTTAGCTTTTCTGCTGCGACCTTCTTTGGAATTGCGGTTGGAACTTATTCTTCGATCTATATTTCAGCGCCGATCCTGCTTTATTTTGATCCTCGGAAGAAGGAGAAGTAGTTGCTCATCAAAGCCTCCTTTTTCAAAGGAGGCTTTGATGAACATTGTTTTTCCGAGTGGGCGCGGTTGCAAACCACGCCCAGCATCGAGCAAATAAGTTTGCAGATCGCTCTCTAGCCGCTCTCTAGCCTAGTCCCTGATCCTCACTTCACGTTGCGGTAGCGGAATTTTGATTTCGTGTTTCTCGAATTCTTGCCAGATTTTTATCAATACATCGCTTTTTGGGGCGGCTCTTCCTTCAACCATATCGGCGATCCAGAAGTATAGGGTGAATTTTATATCAAAATCAGAAAATTCGGTGACGAAGCATTCAATTTCTGGCTCAAGTAAACATTTTGGATGTGACTTTGCGCAGCTAATCATGGTTTGCTTTACAAACTCAAGGTCTGAACCGTAAGCAACGCCAAGGTTAATTTCGACACGGCCTTGGCTGTTGGTGTGGGTCCAATTGATTACCTTGCCAGTGATTAGATCTTCATTTGGCATAAAAATTTCTTTGCCGTCGAGCATTTCAAGCAAGGTGTATCGACCGCTGAAGCGTTTGATTTTGCCCATGTTGCCATTTTCAAGTTCGATCAAATCGCCGATCTCAACTGATTTTTCAAAAAGCAAAATGATGCCGCTGATGAAGTTTGAGGCAATTTTTTGCAGACCAAATCCAATTCCAACACCAATTGCGCCGCCTACAACTGCAAAGGCTGTCATGTCTACACCAAAAGTTTTTAACAAAATTATGATGACGCCGGTATAGATGAGAATGTCGACGAATTTAATGATGATGCCTTTGGTGTTCGACTGAATTTCGCGATTTTTTTCGATGTAGTTGCGGCTTTTTTTGCTGATTAAACTGGCCAACCAAAAAACGGTTAGGGCAACGATGAAGGCTTTAATTACAAGGTAGAGCGAGATTTTTATTGAACCAATAACGAAAGATAGAGAGTCAAGATATTCAATTGCCATCGGCAGCATGTCGAAGATATGCAAGATCAAAGCCGGCATTAAAACAAAGCCAATAGCGTTAGCAATGAAGGTGCTTTTTGACGAAATTCGCATGAAGCGCAAAAACAAAAATAACGTCAAAAATTTGATTGTTGTCGAAATCAAAATCGCTTCTTTGAAAAATTGTAGATAGACCACTAAGCCAAGCGAGAGTAGGGACAAAGTCAGGGCTGGATAAAGCAGTGGAAAAATGTAGCGTGTGGCGAGTTTATTGAAATCAGCGTTTTTCTTCGACTCTTTTAGCGAAAAAAATTTGCGGATTATTTGGTAAAGATAGTAAGAAATTACAAAGCATAAAATCAGCGAAAGTGACTGAAAATAAAGGCTTGGACTGGCCAAGGTTTTCTCAATTACACTAAAAATTTTATCGTAATTTATTCCAGTCATTTGCGCTGAATTTTAGTTTATTTTCCCGACCTTTTTCTTTGGACTTATTCTCCTTGGCCCGAGGTATATTGCGGCTTGCCGTCAAACAGATAGAGTCCTTCATATTTCACGAAGTCGAGCTGTTTTTGCGCCAGAGTTGAAAGCATTGCCACAATGTCTTGATGTTGGATGGTTTTGTTGGCATCGATTATGTCGTGACTATTTTTTCCAGTAATTCCTTTGCCAATAAAACGCAAAACAGTAAGGCCTTTGTTGTAGTTTGGCATCATGTGTAAGTCGAGTAGCGGCCACAGCAAAAGGCCTTTGGCGCTGATCATTTTAATCTCGAATTTTTCACTTTCGGCCGTTTCAAGTAAGTTCAAAAGCTGCTCAAATTCTTGTGGCCAATCAATGAATAAATCGAAACCAATCAAAGATTTTGTTTCTGGTTTTTTGCTGCTTGCTGCTGGTTTTGTTTGCGGAGTTTGTTGTTTTTGCACAACAGAAGACAACTCAGGAAGCTGCTGCGGTTTTTGTCCAAGCCTTGCAATTACTGCTTTGGTGAACTGTTTCGTTCCAACTTTTTCTTTACTGTTTTTTTCGTTAAAAATGTCGGCGGTGTGAATTCCATCTTCCAAAGTTTTGTAAAGTGCGTTGCGAATTTTAGCAGCGGTTTCGGTTTGCCCTAAGTGAATCAACATCATCACCGCAGCTTGAATTAAGCCGCTTGGATTGGCCATGTCTTTTTCGGCAATGTCGGGAGCTGATCCGTGAATTGCTTCAAACATTGCGTGATTTGCCCCGATATTTGCTGAACCAGCAAGGCCAACTGAGCCAGAAATTTCTGCGGCAATGTCAGAAATTATATCGCCGTAAAGATTCATGGTGACGATGACATCAAAAATTTCTGGCTTAGCCGCAAGCCTTGCTGCGCCTATGTCTACGATGTAGTGATCGGTGGTAATTTGTGGATATTCTTTGGCGATTTCATCGAAAGTTTTGTGAAAAATCCCGTCGGTCATTTTCATGATATTGTCTTTCGAAAAGCAGGTGACTTTTTTGCGATTATTGTTGATTGCATATTCAAACGCAAAACGAACGATTTTTTCGCAACCTTCTCGAGTCACTAGTTTCAAACATTCGTAAGTCTGATCGGTCTGGCGATATTCAATGCCGGCATATAGATCTTCCTCATTTTCGCGCACAATCACAACATCCATTTTTGGAAAATTTGTGGCAACAAAAGGGTGGAAAGAAGCAACGGGGCGTAGGTTTGCAAACAGTCCAAGCTTTTTTCGCATGGTGACGTTAAGGCTTTTATAGCCGCCGCCTTGTGGAGTTGTGATTGGAGCCTTAAGCAGCACACGACTTGAGTTTATCTCGTCCCAAGCCGAAGGCATTAGCCCTGAGTTAAAGCCTTTTTCGTAAATTTTCTTTCCAACTTCGATGATGTTTATTTTTATGTCGGCTTTGGCTTCGCGCAGGATTTCCAAAGTGCTTTCCATGATTTCAGGACCGATGCCATCACCATAGGCAACTGTTATTGATTTAGTCATTTTTATAAAAATTTTTTTATGAAATTGTTTCTAAAGCTTATGCCTGTGTATGCCTTAAATTTCAAGCACTCAGATGAAATTAGATTTTTTAGAAATCCAAAAAAATATTGAAGAAACAAGGCTGATTCTTGGACAAAAATTGGAAAAATTTTTGTTGCAAAAAACTGGCAATTTTTTTGCGTTTTTTGAGCGCGTTATTGCAGCGAAGTCTTTTACGTTTTTTTCGGTTGCTTTTGTTGTTTCGCTTAGCCTTTTCTTGCGCTCAAATCGTGATTTTGGCCATGATTCTGCGCTTTATTTAGAGATCGCAGACAAGATGCTTTTGGGTGGAAGATATTATGAAAATTTCTACGAACCAAATCTTCCTTTCGCCTTTATTATTGCGGTTGTGGCGCAAATTTTGGCAAAGTTTTTTTCGCTAAATACAATAATTTCTTACGAAATTTTACTCAATTTTTTAGGAATTTTTTCGCTTTATTTTTCTTACAAAATTCTTGTCAAAGCTCGTCTTGTTGTTGATCGCAGAATTTTAAATCTGCTCATTTTTTCTTTTGCCTGCGGATTTTTCTTACGCTTTTTTACACTTCCTTTTAACGAGTTTGGCACCAAGTCTAGCCTGCTTTTGTTGCTGCTTTTTCCTTATATCTCTTACCAGATTCGTGACGAAAAATCTCTGCAAAAAATTGATCAAATTCTGATTGGAATTTTGGCCGCGGCACTTTTTTGCCTGAAGCCGCAATATGGAATTTTTGTAATCTGTTTCGAGATTTTTAATCTGATAAAAAAACGGAATTTTTTAGCGATTTTTTGTCTAAGAAATTTTGTCGCGCTGTTCTTTTTGCTTGGATATTTTTTGCTGCTTTTTTGCTGTTTTAATGAATATGTTTTGCACTTAATAGAAGTGTATGGGTCCTACTACCACAAAGCTAAAAGCGTGGTTAGATATTTGATTATAGATAATCTTTTTTGCCCGTTTTTTTTAATTTTTTTGCTTTTCGATTTAGTCAAAAAAGAAGAAATTTTGCAGAAACTTTTGGTTAGTTTTTTTGCTGCCACGCTGATGATTATTTTAGAAATAATTTATGCTCTAGATCAGATTTTTGTTCTTTATTCTCTGGCTTTGCCGTTGGTTTTTTTGCTGATTTTTTTTGCACAAAAAAATCAATTTTTTGTTTGGAAAAAAGTTTGGTTTTTTGCGTTGCCAATCTTTTTTATTTTTCAGTTTGATGGTGAAAGTTTATTTAACTTATCTCTTGATATTACTGCTTTCTGGCCAGTTTTTATTTTATTTTTGCGACAAGATTTTCTACAAAAAAATTCGTTAAAATGGGCGGCGTTTATATTGCTTTTGGCATTAAATATCTGGGCCTTTTTTATTCCCGGTCTAAGTGATTTTGCGCTGATTTTGTCGCTAATAATTTTTGCCGCTTTGGTGATTTTTTATCAGAAAAAAAGCGGAAAAAAAGAATTAAACAATCTAAGTGCATGCTGCGTCTTTATTATCTTGGCGCGGTTTTTATTTTTACAAATCTCAGCGATTTTGGATGGCGATAGTTTTTACAAATCGCCAAATTTTGCTAATGAGGCGATGATGCAACTATCAAAAAATTACGTAAAAAATGACGAGAATGTGGCGATAATTTCTTATGCAATTCCTGGTTCTTATCCTTTTAGAACTTACGCAGGCAAAAAAAATGACAACGCTTTTGCAGAATTTTCTTGGTTATTTTCTAGCGACAAAAGCCAAGATTTTAAAATTAAAGAATATGCGCTGCGGTCCTTAAATTTGCAGCTTTCCAGCGATAAAACAAAGTTAGTTTTTGTCGAAAAAACTTACGCTTTTGAAGATGCAAATTGTCATGTTGGCGTGCTAGAAAATAATTTTTCTAATGAAGAATTTCGGCAAAATTTTCTGCAAAATTACAAATTTCTTACGCGCATTTTGCAGGTGAGGGTAGCAGAAAAGCAGATAAAGTTTTTTGGTGAAGACGAAAAATACGAATCAGGCGGAAAGTCTGAAATCATTGAGCGCGACGTGGAGGTTTATGTTCGAAAATAAAGTAAAAAAATTCCTTGAAAGCCAAAGTTTTTTACTTGTTTTTTGTACTCTAGTTTTTGCGCTCAGTATTTTTCTTCGTTCAACAATTGATATTGGTTCTGATAGCGGAGCCTATCTTGATTTGGGAAAAAAAGTTGCCGATGGCGGTAGATATTATCGTGATTTTTTTGAGAGTAATTTCCCCCTTTCATTTTGGCTCTACGCCTTTGAATACAAAGCATCTAGCCTGTTTTACGTCAATTCGATAATTCTTGCAGAAATTATCATAAATCTTCTTGCGTTGCTGTCGATTTTTTGGTCAGGAAAAATTTTGCAGGTTAGTGAGATTTCTAAAAATCCGGCGCATTTTAATCTAGTTTTACTCAGCTTTTTTGTTGGATTTTTTCTGCGTCCAAATGCAATTCAAAATGGTGAATTTGGCACAAAAACCAGCCTTCTTCTGATTCTGCTTTATCCCTATATCGCTTATTCTTTTGAGCGAAAAATTGTCCTCACTAAAAAAGATTTTATAGCGCGCGGAAGTCTGATGGGATTGATTCCGTGCCTTAAGCCTCATTACCTTATCTTCATTATCTTTGCCGAAATTTTGCAATTTTTTTGGCAAAAAAAATCACCGAAATTTTTTCTGCAAATCGATAAGCTGCTGATGCTTTTTATTGGCGGAATTTATCTGAATTTGATGATCAAATTCACGCCAGAATTTTTTGAATTTATTGTAGTGATGTGGCCAAAAACCTATGGCCCTTACGACAACATCAAGGTCTTCTTCGATAATCTTTTTACACATCTTGCGGCAAGAATTTTGCCTTATTCTTTTATTTTCTTAGTTTTTTCGCGATTGAAATTTGGTCGCGATGATCAGGTTCTGCTCGCGTTTTTCTTGGCATCAGCTCTCGTTTGTATTTTGGAAAGCATTGGCAGCATTGACCAAGTTGCTGTTTTTTATGCCATTTCAACTTTGTGCTTTTTTAAAATTGGTTTCGATTTGTTTTGCTCAAAAAAAATAATTTTTAGTGAGAATAAATTTATAATTTGTGCGCTGCTTTTTTTGCCGCCTTTTGATCTTGATGTTTTGCCGGTGATGATTTTTGGCCTGGGTGGTTTTATCAATATGTTTTGGATTTTAGCGCTGACTTATCCATTCATTTTTGCCAAAAAATTGGATGAATTTGAGAGAAAAAAATTCTTTTCCAAAAAAAGAATTTTTCTGTTTTTTCTTTGCTATTTTTTACTTGCTGCAATTGCTGTTGCAGTATTGAAATATCTAGGCGGATGGCCGTTGATTGCCTACGATCTTTTTCTGCTTTTTATTGCGCTATTCTTCTTTGAACTAAGAATCTTTAGTCGTGTTTCGCAAGTTTTTTCACCTTTCTTCGTTTTTGTAATTTTTACCTCGGTTTCTACTTTGCTTTATGCCTATGTGGGCAGCGTTGTTGATGCGGTGACTCGCAGTCAAACCTGGACTCATCCTAATAAGTTTTCTGATGCCTATATTTACTACGCAAAAAACTATGCGCCAAAGAAAGATGACGGCATTTTGATGGTTTCAACACTGATTGCAGACCAATTTCCAATGTTAAATTATTTGGAAAAAACCAATTACCAGAAACCTCATCTAACCACAATCAATGCCTCAGCTGCAGCCATTTCACAACAATGGCTTTTTCCAAGCAGCGATCGCGGTGCTTTTTTTGTGAATGATTATTTGTTTGAAGACCTTCGTCTTCAGATAAAAAATCCGCGGGTAAAAATTGTGATTTTCAACAAAATAAAATCTGCGCTAGATACTGGAAATTCTTGCCTGGTTAGTCATCTTGAGTATTACCTTCGTGACCGAGATTTTCGCGATTATTTTTTGCAGAATTTCCGCTTTGAAAATGAGGTAAAAATTTATCAGGAAAGAAAAAATCCGGTGAAAAACGAACTCTTTAACAACGAGAAAAAAGACATTTTTGATTCTCTGCCACCTTCAACAAAAACCATTTTATATGATTTTGAATTTTACGTCAGAAAAGAAAAATAACCTTTTTGCTTTCCTGGCTGGAAGTCTTGGAGCTCTTGCTTTTGCGCCGTTTCACTTTTTCTTAGCAATAATTTTTTCGCTGACATTTTTCTTCTTCTTACTTGCTGAAGCAAAGCAGAAAAAAGCGGCTTTTTGGCGCGGATTTTATTTTGGCTTTGGACATTTTTTGTGTGGAATTTATTGGATCTCAATTGCTCTTCTGGTTGATGCAAAGCAGTTTGCCTGGCTTATTCCTTTTGCTCTGACTTTAATTCCAGCAGCTCTGGCACTTTATTTGGCGCTGTTTGCGCTCAGTTATCATTTCTTTTGCACAAAGTTTTTTCTGCAAAAAACTTACCAAAAAATTCTGCTTTTTTCGTTGCTGTGGATTTTTTTTGAAGCTTTGCGCGCCACGCTTTTCAGCGGATTTCCGTGGAACTTACTTGGCTATGCTTGGATGTTTAACCAGGAATTTCTGCAAACAGCTTCGGTCTTCGGGGTTTACGGCCTGAGCCTTCTAGCGCTTTTTGTTTCGCTTTCTCCAGCTTTATTTCTTAACAAGTTTCAACTCAAAAAACCGGCTTTTGATGATAAGATTTTTGCCAGTTGTTTGTTGCTGGTGTTAATTTTTGCTTTTGCTTTTGGTGCTAAAAATATCGCTGACAAAAAAAACGAAGCACGGCCAAAAGCCACGGCCCGCCTTGTTCAAGCCAATGTTAAGCAAGAGTTAAAATGGGATCCAAAAACGCGTTATGAAAATTTTTTAAAGCATATCGCTCTGACTAATTCAAAAAGTTTGGAAGAGGTTGATTTGGTGGTTTGGTCAGAAACCTCTGTGCCTTATATCGTTGACGATAATCCAGAACTTCTCTCTAAATTGACTTTGGCAGTCCCGCCACAAGGTTTTTTAATCACCGGCGCTTTGCGTATGGAATCAGAAGATCTTTCGCAAAAATTTTGGAACAGCGTTTTTGTTTTTGATGAAAAAGGCGTGGTGAAAAGCTATGATAAGCAACATCTTGTGCCTTTTGGTGAATATGTTCCGCTGCAAAAATTCTTTCCTTTTATTGATAAAATTACTGGTGGTGGCGAGGGATTTGCTGTCGGTGATGGTGCTAAAACAGTGGATTTTGGCCGATTTTCTGCTGGTCCACTAATTTGTTATGAGGCGATTTTTTCGAGCGAAGTTTTGGATGCGAAAGCTGCACCAGATTTTTTTGTAAATCTTACCAACGATGCTTGGTTTGGCAAAAGCACCGGCCCATATCAACATTTCGATATGGCCAGAATGCGTGCGGTAGAATATGGAATTCCTTTGATTCGCGTTGCGGGAAGTGGTGTGAGCGCTTTATTTGATTCGGTTGGTGATATTGTTGCTAAAACTGAGTTGCATGAAGAGGCGGTGATTGACGTGGAAGTAAAAGTAAATTCTTCGCCAACGCTTTATCAACTTTATGGGTTTAAGCCTTTATTAATTTTGGTTTTGCTGCTGAGCTTGGTTTTGGTTTTTAGTGCGTGGAAAAAGAAGTAAATTAGGTTTTAATTTGGCATGAACATTGAGGGCGGGATTTCAAATCCCGCCCAGCATCAAGCAAGTTATACCGCACTAACTTCTTTCGTTGCTTTTTTAAGCGCTTCGGCAATCGATTCTTTCTTCAGCGGTTTTGAAACAAAGTCATTCATTCCGGCTTCTGCGCATTTTTTCTTATCTTCTTCGCTGGCATTTGCAGTCAAAGCACAGATGTAAATTGGTTCTTTAACCTGACGTTCTTTTTCAATTTTTCTGATTTCGGCAGTGGCTTGGAAGCCGTCCATGATTGGCATCATGCAATCCATAAAAATTAGATCATATTTTTTATGGATGAATTTATTGATCGCTTCTTGGCCATTTTCGGCAAAATCTAACTCGATGTTGAAGCGCTTGAGAAGGGCAATAGCAACCTTCATATTTACCTCATTATCTTCGCAAATCAGCACACTTAGTCTTTTGAAAGTCTCTTTCTTTTCGACGGTTTTTCCAGCTTCAATGAGAGTTCCTTCTTCTTCGTAATAAGAAACTTTCAGCACAAAGAACAAAGCCAACAGCAAGCGGTTGCGTTTTATTGGTTTGAGCACAATGCGATCAAAAATCTTCAGCGAATCGGCGCTGATTTTTATCTTATCTTGCGTCGAGATTAAAAGAATCAGCGGAATGTTTTTCAGCGCTTCATTTTCCTTAATTTTTTCAGCAATCTCAATTGCGTTAGTTGCGGTGTGCGAGTTATGGCTGAGGATGAAGACGTCGGCATCTTTTTGTTGCATAAGCTCAGCAACAGCGAATTCAGTTTTTAATTTTTTGTCAGTGAGATCGTTTGGAAATACGATGTTTACGTTATTCAACCCAAGGCTGTCGAGATAGTATTTGTATGCATCACGGCCGGTTGCGTTATTTTCAACTAAAATAACTTTTTTACCGACGATTTCGGTTTTTTGTTTAGCATAAATATCAAGTTCTTCTGTTTGCGATTCGCGTACCGGCAAAATGAAATAGAAGTTAGAGCCCTTACCCATCTCGCTGGTGACGCCAATTTTTCCGCCCATGATTTCAACGAGCTCGCGGCAAATTGATAATCCAAGGCCGGTGCCGCCATATTTTCTGGTCGTTGACATGTCAGCTTGGTTAAAGGCGGTGAACATTGTGTTAATTTTCTCCTGCGGAATTCCAATGCCGCTATCTTTGACGTTGAACTTGAGGTGGAGCATGTCTTTTTCCTTTTTCTCAAGCGTGACTTCGATAAAAATTTGTCCGTAATAAGTGAATTTGATCGCGTTGTTGATAAGGTTATTGAGGATTTGGCGAATACGTCCTGGATCAGATTCAAGCGAAAATGGGATTCCGTTGTTGATATTAGTGATGATCTCTAAACCTTTGTTGCTGGCGGTGCTGGAAAGAAGATTGGCGACGTCTTCAAGTAAATCGCGTAATTCAAAATTGATGATTTCGAGGCTGATTTTGCGCGCCTCGATTTTAGAGAAGTTAAGAATGTCATTGAGGATAACGAGAAGTGCGTCAGCGGAACGATTGATTGTTGAAACTTGATCAAGCTCTTCACCAACAATTGTGCCAGAGTCGCGCAGAGCTTGGCTCATACCAATGATACCGTTCATTGGTGTGCGCAGCTCGTGACTCATGTTGGAAAGGAATTGGCTTTTTGCTACGCTGGCTGCTTCGGCGGCAGTTTTGGCGTTAACAAGTTCGCGAACGAATGGACCAATTTGTACGCGGCGGAAAATGTAAATTGTGCCCATGAAAAAGAAGGCCACACCAATTGATTGACCAACTGAGACAATGAGTTGAAAAAGTAAGTTTTTGAAAGCGAGCCGTTCTTGATAGCCGGTGAAAACCGTCATATTATATTGTGACGTCTTTTGGAAGTAATTGAAGTTGCAGCCGCTGATTTTCATAAAAAAGTCTGGCGCGGTGTCGTAAGTTGCTGAAGCGTCGATTAGTTTTTGTTGTGCAATGAAGTAATCTTTCTCGACCTTGTTTTTGACATAAGCTTCTTTTGTGAAGTTTTTTGAGTTGGCTAAGATGTCGAAATTTTTATCAACGACGAAGAAGCAGATATTTTCATCGCCAAATACCCAATCAATTTGGCGCTGAATTGCCTCGAGCGGAACTTGAGCGATGAAGGTGCCAATTGACTCAAGATTGTCATAGTCAATTCGCATGGCAACCGGCAACATGTCGTAAGAAAAAAGGTCGTTTTCGATATGGGTTCTTTGACCAATTCTAATGCGCCAAGCGGCTTTGCTACGAGCTTCTTCCAAGGGAAAATAGCTTGGTGGATCAAGAGGTGTTTCTAGAATTTTTTTACTGGTGACGATAATTTTTTGCTGTGGGCTGACGAAGTCGATGCCAATCCATGATGAAACGTTTTGTTGTGAAACGTCTTTATTTAAGGTCTTTCTGATCATCTGAGCGATGACCTTTTTATTTTTCTCGCCGCCAAAAGTCATCAGCTTGTCACCAACATAGTTTATGTAGTTATCAACGCCACTCATCAGGGCTACAGCAGCTTTTTCGATTACTTTTGTTTGGAATTTTACCTGTTTATTGAGATCGATCCAGAAATTGCGATAGATCATAAAGGCGTTTATCGTCACCCAACTTAAGATGAGAAAAACAAGGACAAGCGAGAAGATGGAATAGGCTTTGCCAAGATCCATCGCGCGTTTTCTTTTGCTGCGTTTGTCGCGAATTTTTTCGTATCTTTTTTTGATACGGTAAAAGCGCCTAGGGTAGGTGGGATCTAGCTTGCTGCGTTCTTTTATTTTTTCGTGATAGATTGCGTTTCGACTTGGAAGTATCAAAGACAGTCGATAAAAAATCCTGTCGATAAGGTCAGGGAGACCACGTCTTGAATGTCTTCTTTTTTTGCTGTTTTCTGCTTTTGCGCTCATTCTCTTTTTGAAACAAAGTCCCTGGTTGGTCTATTTAAGCCTATCGCCGAACTTGTTTTTGTTGGTTCGCTGCAAAGGTTCGCGCTGAATTTTGGCCGGCGCACGACTTAAATTTTTTTGGTTGTGCGGAATCGCAAGTAGATTTTTGCTTTATCTCAAATCGTTAAATGCCCTGTCAAAGTTTTCTCTCAAAATTTCAGTGATTAACCAAAAATGATCTGAAGTTGGGATTTTTTTTAATAATTTTTTAGGAGCCATAAGATGGACAGAGCGATACCACTAAGGTCTGTAGACGCCTTTGCAACAGTTGAAACGACAACTCAGCACGGGTCACAAAAAAATAAAATAATCGACAAGTTTAGCGAATCAGCAAAATTGGTCGCCATTTCTACAGCGGCGCAACAAATCAAAAATGTCGCCGATGGCATTGTTGCAAATGTAAAACATTTACAAGAATCAGCTGAAGTAGCATTAGAGGTTTTTGAAACAAAAGATCCTGAACTTCTTCGTCAATATTACGAGCTTCGCCATGATGCCTATCGCAACGAGAATGGCTGGGCGGAATATGATGGCGCTGAATGCGAATATGATAAACAAGGTCGCATCATTGTTGCTGTAAAAAACGGAAAAGTTGTTGGTGGCGTAAGAGCGATGATTTCAAACGAATGCGATCATCTCTCAAATGAAATTCCTGGAAGCGAATATGTTTATGCTCCAATCATCGCGAAATATGACAGCAGAGAGAACCTAACTTTTTTTGAAATTTCAGCAGTCGTTGTTGCGAAAGGTGAAAGAAACGGCAAAGTTTCTGGTGAGCTTTTTTGGCATGCTTTAAGAAAAGCTAAAGTGCTTTCGTGTGATTATTTATGCGGCGTAGCAATGGTTGTCACCTGTAGAGATTACAGAAGAATTTTCAATAGTTTCGGATATCAAATCGAAATTGTGATGAATCGACTTTGGTGTAAGAAGTCGACTTACAATTTTGCTAAGATGTTTCCGATGTATATGAAATTGGTTAATTAATAATAGAAAAATCCTATGAAAAAACTCGGGACCGCAATTGCACTGGCTTCGCTTCTTTGCTTTAGTAACATAGCTAAAGCCGAAGAGGATAAAAAGTCGTCAGGCGGAACATTTTTTAATCCCGAAGTTTTTTCATTATCAAAAAAGAAAGAGAACGCCTTTGACGCTCCTTCTGCAACTTATGTTCTTTCTTCAGAAGACATCAGAAGATCTGGTGCAACCTCTATTCCAGAAGCTTTAAGACTTGTTCCAGGAATTCAAGTTGCTCGAATGGATGGTAATAAATGGGCAATTACTTCGCGTGGTTTTAATCGCCAATTTGCCAATAAATTATTGGTGATGATTGATGGTAGAACGGTTTACACCAACTTGTTTTCTGGTGTGGTCTGGGATGTTCAAGACTATGTAATTGAAGATATTGATCGTATTGAAGTTGTGCGTGGACCAGGTGGAACAATATGGGGTGCTAATGCGGTAAATGGTGTGATCAACATCATTACTAAAAGTGCAGCGCAAACCCAAGGTTTTTACGCTTCACAAATTTTGGGCGATCAAGATAAATCAATCACTGAAGTTCGATATGGTGGTGAAACCAAAGATCACGATTCTTACAGATTTTATGCCAAAAAAGCAGTGCGTGATGGTTTAGATCGCGTCACAACAAGGGCGGGAAATGATGATGGCATCAGGCAAGATAGAGCGGGCTTCAGATATGATGTGAGCTCAATTACCGACAACACAATTTCGGTTCATGGTGATGTTTTTAGTGGCACTGCAGAAAATTATTTCGCCAATCTCAACAACCCAAGCAAGAATGACAAAGAATCGCGCGGCGGTAATTTCATGGTCAATTGGAATAAAAAACTTTCCAATAAATCTAACTTCATTTTGAACAGCTATCTTGATTATGATCAGTTCAAAATTCCGGTTTTAGGAAGAAGTGCGCGCACTTTGGATTTAGACTTCCAGCATTTTTACAACTTCTCTCGCGAAAACCAATTTATTTGGGGTTTGGGTTATAGGCAGATTCAAGATAAAATGACTGAAAGTGACGTTAATGGAATTATCCCTCTGCATTACTCAAATGAAAAACGTAATGACCAACTTTTTACCGCTTTCATTCAAGATAAAATCGGTTTAGTTGCTGATAAACTTTATCTCACTGTTGGTTCAAAATTCGAGAAAAACGAATTTACTGGCTTTGAATATCAGCCAAATGCTCGTTTAGCTTTTTATCCAGCACGCAACCAAACACTTTGGGCTTCAGTTTCTAGAGCGGTTAGAACGCCAACCAGAGGCGAAAGCGACGTGACAATTCGTAACGAAAATAGTGCATTAGTGATTAATCAAGGCAGCCCAAATTATGGAATTGAGCAGCTAATTGCTTACGAAGTTGGTTATAAAATTAAACCAACGACAAAAACTTTGATTGATGCAACCGCTTTCTATAATGATTATTCCAAGCTACGCACCTTCGAAGCAACCGGCATAAATCCTCCAGTTGCCTCTAACCAAGGTCATGGCGAATCTTATGGATTTGAAATTACTGGAAAATGGCAAGCAGCAGATAATTGGAAATTGGAAGCAAACTATGATCATTTGCAAATTGATCTTCGTGTTGGCGACCAATCGCTTGATAATCGCTCTGTTCTTTCTGCAAGTGACAACCTAGAGAATGCAGAAGGTCAATCTCCGCATGATCAGTTTAAGTTGAAATCATTCTATAATATCACGCCAAAACTCGAGTTTGACAACATCCTTTATTACGTAAGTGGCTTAAACAAAGGCATCACCAACCAAGGCAAAGGTATTCCATCTTATGTCAGATTTGATACAAGACTTGGCTATCTCGCTACTAAAAACCTTGATCTCAGTGTTGGTGTACAAAACCTTTTCAACCAGGTTCACACTGAATTCAAAAGGGCTCTCTATAATAACCAAACCATGATCGGCCGTACATTCTACGTGAAGATGGTTTGGCAATATTAGTAAGCAGTCTTTCGAAGAAGAATGTTAAAACTGATGATACCACAAATCGCA
This sequence comes from Rickettsiales bacterium, assembly GCA_044360285.1. Lineage (GTDB taxonomy): Bacteria > Pseudomonadota > Alphaproteobacteria > Rickettsiales > UBA1997 > UBA2645. The sequence goes on along the minus strand of JBIKKP010000002.1, from coordinate 39,296 downwards.
CGCGACCTAGCCCGCTTTACTGCCAATTACGCAGTCCTCGCCTTGCTCTTTTTCTCTTTTGCGTCAAAAGCTGATGTAATTGAGGCAGAGGAGGCAATGGCCTTTGGTTCTTTCATAAAAGAAATGATCCGCGGTTCACAATTTCCCTCTGGCCATACTGCTGTTTGCGCTATCGGTAAAGATGAAATTTCGAAAATTCTTTCGCGTGAAAAAAACTATATCGATCTAAATACCTCTCCTGACCAATATAAAATCTGTAGTGCGATTTACGTTGCCGTTGGAAACAAAAAAACTGTTTGGGTAGATGTATTAAAATTTAATAAGGCGAAAGTCCTTACCATTGGCATCTTTGAAGGCTTCGCAGAATCTGGTGGAATTGTTCAAATTCAGATGGGAAGAAGAAATTTTGAATTGACTTTGAACCAAAAAATGTTCAAAGAATCAGGCGTGAGGCTCAGCCCTCTAGCTACAAGTCTAGTCGTTAACTAAACATAAATTTAACATGAGTAATAAAGCAGTAGATACCGAATTTCTGAGAAGCATTATCGAGAATGATATCGGATTTGAAAAAGAGTTATTCGGAATTTTTTCTGAAAATGCTTACCGCAATATGGTTAAAATGGAAGAAGCGGTAAAAAGCGGCGACAACAACTCTTGGTATATGGCGGCACACGCATTTAAAGGTGCTTCAGCTTCAATTGGCGCCTTCAAATTGGCCGAGGCTCTAGAGCATGCACAAAAAAACCCAGAAGAAACCGCCCCAAAAAAGCAAGAAATGCTAACGAAAGTTAAAGAAGAATTCCGCCTGGTTTTAGAATTTTTCAACGAAGACCTGCTGGATAAGTAAAATCCGTAAGCCATTTTTAATTTCAGTTTCAAACTGCGCCAATAGACATTTGGCGCAGTTTTTTTTCGTAATTTTTTGACGGTAAAATGAAAATTATCCTTGCTAAGCCGCGTGGATTTTGCGCTGGGGTCACCAGAGCAATTGAAACAGTTGAAAGAGCTTTAACCAAGTTTGGGCCGCCAGTTTACGTGCGCCACGAGATCGTGCATAATAAGTTCGTTGTTGAATCCCTGCGTAAAAAAGGCGCGGTTTTCGTGAGTGAAGTTGATCAAATTCCGCCAGGTGCGATCACAATTTTTTCTGCTCACGGCGTTTCCGATAAAGTAGAAGAAGATGCTGCAGTGCGTGGATTAGACGTAATTGACGCCACTTGTCCGCTGGTTAGCAAAGTTCATCGCGAAGCAAAAAAATATGAGGAGGAAGATTACGAAATCATCCTCATTGGCCACCGCGGCCATCCAGAAGTTGAAGGCACCAGCGGTCGCGTGAAGAAGCAGGTAATTTTAGTGACCAGCGAAGAAGATGCACGAAATGTTGAAGTGCAAAATCCAGAAAAAATTGCTTACGTGACGCAGACAACTTTAAGCGTTGATGACACAAAAAAAATTGCCGAAATTCTTGAAAAAAGATTCCCGCAAATGCAGCAGGGGCTGGCAACTAAGGACATTTGTTATGCAACGCAAAACCGCCAAGATGCAGTGCGCGCCTTGTCAAAAATGGTTGATATGTTATTGGTGATTGGTGCGCAAAATAGCTCGAATTCCAATCGCTTGCGCGACCTTGGCGAAGAGTCAGGCTTGCCATCTTATCTCATCAACGGGGCGCAAGATTTAAACGAAAATTGGTTTAATGGTGTGGAAAACATCGGCTTGACCGCTGGCGCATCTGCTCCGGAAGTTTTGGTGCAGGAAGTGATTGAAAAAATCCGTAAAATTTCTGGCCCAACCTTGCAAGTCGTTGATATGAACGGCGTTGACGAAAACACCTTTTTTGCCTTGCCACGCAAAGTGCGTAAATAGTTACTAAGAACGCAGCGAAGCTTTGTGGACGTTGCTTACAGCATCGATAATTTTTTTAGAAATCGCTTCAATTTCATCAGAAGTTAGAGTCTTCTCAATTGGCTGAATCAGCACTTTGAAAGCGATAGATTTTTTGCCTTCTTCAAGATTTTTTCCGTTGAAAATATCAAAAATTGAAACCTCTTTGATCAGTTGTTTGTCAGTGTTTGCGATGGTTTTTATGATGTCACCAACAGCTTGAGTTTTATCAACAACAAAAGCGAAATCGCGTTCAACAAGCTGCAAATCATTTTGGATGTAAGCCTTTCTAGCGCCAGATTTCTGTTGGTTTGGCAGGGCATCAACAAAAATTTCAAAAAGATTTACGCGATTTTTTAGATCAAATTTTTTGGCAATTGCTGGGTGAACTTCGCCAAAAAATCCAACCAAGTTTTTTCCAAGTCTCAGCTCAGCAAAACGGTGTGGATGGTAATATCTTGGCGCGTTTGCAGTGCTAAGCTGCAGGCTTTCAAAACGCAGGCCGAAAGTTTCAATTACTTCAGAAAAATCTTTTTTGACGTCAAAAATATCAAAATTTCTGGCATCGCCATAATGATTTTCTTCTTTGTTTTTTCCAGCGCGAAGGCCTGAAATTACTAGCTTTTGCGCATCTTGCACAAACACGTTACCAATTTCAAAAAGCGATAAATTGCTGAAATTTCGGGCAACATTCTTTTTGTAAGACTCAAGCAAACCAATTGCCAGACTAGGGCGCATATGGTTTAGTTCAGATGAAATGGGATTAGCTAAAGTGAGTTTTGGATTTTTTTCGTCAAAAATTTCGACCAAATTTTCATCAACAAAAGACCAAGAAATTGTTTCAATAAAACCTTGAGAAGCCAGGTTGGTTCTGACTTTGTGCAAAATGTTGGTTTCTTTTTTTTCCGCAAAAATTGGCAGCGGCGTTTTACCAATTTTGTCGTAACCAAAAATTCTAACTACTTCTTCAACCAAATCTTCACTGGCAAAAATATCGTGGCGATGCGACGGAACTTCGACAATTAATTTTCCATCAATTTGTTTTTGCAGCAAAAATCCAAGTTTTTCTAAAATCTCTGCAGCTTGTGTTGGCGCAACTTCAACGCCAGTTAGTTTTTTAATTTTATCGAGATTGAATTTAATTTTTTTTGCCGTTTCTGCTTTACCAAGAACATCGACTTCACTTACTTCGCCGCCGCAAATCTCAATAATTAGTTTAGTTGCCAGATCAATGCCAAGTTCGCAGCTATTTGCGTCAACGCCGCGCTCAAAGCGATGTCTGGCGTCAGATAAAATTGATAATTTACGGCCGGTCCTAGCGATATTTTCTGCATCAAAAAAGGCTGCTTCGAGTAAAATTTCTGAAGTTTGTGCATCGCAACCAGAATTGTTTGAGCCAATGATTCCGGCAATTCCTAGCGCCTTTTTGTCGTCAGCAATTACCAAAACTTTTTCATCTAAAGTGAACTCGTCATTTTTTAGTGAGATGAATTTTTCATCATTTTTTGCCAAACGAATTGTCAGTGCACCGTTGATTTTGCTGGCGTCGTAAGCATGCATCGGGCGATTGAAAGCAAGCATGACATAATTTGTGACGTCAACAATTGCTGAAATTGAATTCATGCCAAGTGCGCTTAGCTGGTCTTTCAGCCATTTTGGTGATTCACAATTTTTAACATTTTTGATGTAGCGAAAAGCGGCGCGGCTGCAGATTTCTGGTGCTTCGTTTTTTAGCGAAATTGGCAGCGCAAATTGCGATTTTGTTTTAGCAATTTGTGGATGGTTCAGTGTTCCAAGGCCAGCTGCAGCAAGGTCGCGGGCAATGTTGTAAATTCCCAAGCAATCGCCGCGATTTGGGGTGACATTGATTTCAATTATTGCGTCATTTTGTGAAAAAACCTCGCTGATTTTTGCACCAATTTGCCATTTTTCATCAATTTCGATGATGCCCGCATCTTCATTGCCAAGGCCAAGTTCACGAGCTGAGCAAAGCATTCCACTGCTTTCAACGCCGGCGATTTTTGCTTTTTTGATTACTAGCCCATTTGCAGGAATTGTTGAACCAATTGGTGCGAAGGCAACTTTTAGTCCACTTCGCGCATTTGCTGCGCCACAAATTACTTGAATTGGATTTGGTTCTGTAGTTTGAACGCTGCAGATTTGCAGCTTGGTAGAATTTTCGTGCGGCTTTGCTTCAATGATTTGTGCAACATAAAAAGGCGCCAGGCTCTGTGCCTTATCTTCAACTGACTCAACTTCTAAACCGATTCTGGTTAGGGTTTTGCAAATTTTTTCAAGAGATGCGTCGGTGTGAAGATACTCTTTGAGCCAAGATAGAGTAAGTTTCATGCAATTAGCTGAGAGCTTTTAACAGATCTTCGCTGGCCTGTTGGTTAATTTTTTCGTGCTGCGTTTCGCTGATTTCTTTGCTTAAATTTTCTTCAAGATTTTTGAAAGTTGAGGCAACGATTTTTGTCTTTAATTCGCGAATTGCACTTTCTTCTTCAAGCTTGATGCGAGCCATTGCAGCAGTGGTTTTTTTAGCAAGTTCTACTTCCAAAAGATGTTTAGATTCTTCGGCAAATTTTTTCGTTTCTGCCGCCGCATCTTTAAGTAATTTTTCTGCAAATTGCACTGAATCAGTATGATATTTTTCTGCGTCAGCTAAGAATTTTTCTGCTTTTTGGCGCAGTTCTTTTGCCGCTAGAATTTCTTCCGCGATCTTTTTTGATTTAGCATCCAAAGCCTTGGCAATCAAAGGCCAAACGAATTTGATGATAAGGGCAGTGAAAGTTAAAAAGGCGAGGGCAAGCCAAAATTTTTCGTTAAACATTTTTCTCCTAGCTGAAAATTTTTGCTTTGACGCTTTGGGTCAAATTTTTGATGGCGTTTGCGACGTTGGATTCTGATTTTTCTAGGAATTCTTTGATTTCGCGCCGCGATTTTTGGGTGATTTCGTCCACTTTGGCTTTCAATTCTTCCAAAGATTTTTCGCGTTCTTTTGCGGCGAATTTGGCACCTTCTTCAACTTGAGCGTGATATTTTTTGCTGGCCTCGCGACGTAGTTCGTTAGTTCTGACTTGTAGGTCATCGAACTTTTTTTCCGAAGCATCAGCAAGCGCGGCATCTGTGTCGATGAGATTTCTTCTTTCGGCGATAATTTTTTGAATGCGCGGCAAAATTATGAAATGCATCGCAGCGTAAAGCATGGCGAAGCACAAAATGAACCAGAAAATCTGCGAGCTGTAGGTGGTTAAATCGAATTGAGGCATAGTTTTTTAGATGAAAAACCTAGGCGAAATTGCTTCCGCCTAGGATTAATTTCGGTCGTTTATGAGAATATTACGATGAAAGCGAGAAGTACCGCGAAGATACCCATCGCTTCAGCTAGACCAACTGCGATGTAAATGTATTTTTCGATTTTTGGTGCAGCAGATGGGTTGCGTGCGATGCTGTTGAAGAAAGATCCGAAGATATTTCCAATCGCAATTGCAGCGCCAGCCATAGCAATTGAGCACAGGCCAACGCCGATGTATTTTAGGGAAGAGTAGTTGTTAGCTACTTCTGTAGCTACTTGAGCGACTTCTTGCATAGTATTTTAGTTAAAAGTTTTTGCTTCATTTACCCCATTGGTTGGGCGTGATTTGGCCAATGAAGCTAAGGCCAAATTCTAGTGAGCTTTTGTGGCTTCGCTTAAATAAGCGCAGACCAAAATTGCGAAGATGTAGGCTTGCAACACAGCAACGAAAAGCTCGAAGCCAGTCATTACAACGCTGAAGGCGAAGGGTAGAGTTCCAAGAATTGCGCCAAGTGAAATGACGAAACCGGCGATGACTTTAAGCAAAACGTGACCTGCAACCATGTTGGCGAAAAGACGAACTGACAAAGTGATTGGGCGAATTAGGAAAGAGAAAAACTCGATGATGAAAATCGCCGGAGCCATCCAAAGTGGCACGCCGCTTGGCAAGAACATGTGCAAAAATCCGAACAAGCCGTTGCGTGCAATTGCAAAAATTGTGACGGCAAGAAATGAAATCATCGCCAAAGAAAGCGTGACTGCAACTTGGCTGGTGGCGGTGAAAGCGTAAGGCGTCATGCCCAAAAAGTTGCAGGTAAAAATGAAGGAAAATAGGCAGAAAACGAGTGGAAAAAATTTCATTCCTTCGTCACCGATGCTGCTTTTTACCATATTGTGGATGAAGTCATAAAGTGACTCGGCGGTGGTTTGCAGACGTGATGGAATCAATGCTTTTTTTCTGGTTGCCAAGAGCATGAAGAAAATAAGCAGTAATGTTGCGCTCAGCATGTAGAGTGCAGAGTTGGTGAAGCTGATGTCATAATTTCCAAGCTTCAAATCGAAGATTTTTTTTACCTCAAATTGTGCCAAAGGGCTGTGACCGCCGCCGGCGGCGTGTGCAGCTTCTTGTGTTGCGTGAGTAGAATTTTCCAAGGCAGTAATTTCTTGTGAGATTTTTTGCGCGGCTTGCGTCGACATTTGAAAAATTGTTTGGATTTTTTTGAAAGATTTCTTGGAAATCCTTTATGTGAGCTTTCAAAAGTTATTTTTGAAACTTAATTGCCAGACAAATCAGCTGCCAGGCAGGCCCTTCTAGAAAGGCGGCGCAACTTATTTTTCAAAAAGCCCAAGTCAAGTTATGAAATTTATCCAATTTTTGACGCTATTTTTGCTTTTTTGCAGCGAGCTTTGCGCCCAGGAATTGAAAGGAAAATTCAGGGATTGGAACGTTTTTCGCGCCCATCGTGGCGATCGTGTTGTATGTTATGTTGCCTCAACTCCAATAAAGCGCGACGGCACTTATGACAAACGCGGCGAGCCATTTTTTATTGTCACCAATATCGAAAATGATGCCGATGAGGTCAGTATTTCCTCTGGTTTTAAATATAGTAAAAAATCTGACGTAGAAATTTCTTTTGGTTCAAAAAAATTCTATCTTTTCCCCTATGAAGCGCTGGCTTGGGCCAATGACAAAAATGATGATATCGACATCATCAAAGCAATGCAAAAACAAGAAGATATGGTGGTAAGCGGTGTTGCAAGTGATGGAAAAATTGCTGTTGATACCTACTCGCTGATTGGTTTTAGCCAGGCCTATAAAAGTCTACGGGAGATTTGTAAGGAATAGAAATGACTGAAATTTTACTAAATTTACTGATAATTTTTGTAGCAGTCTTTTGCCTGATTTTGCTGCTGCGCCTGTTGCTGTCGTTCCTTTTAAATCGGGCCTATAAGCGCTATTTAAAGCTAAAAAAGTTTGGCAAAAAAATTCTTCCTGGTGCGCCGAAGAAATATCCCAAAGAAGATGAAGAGCTGCTGCGCTCTAAGCAGGAAATTCCGCGTGCCCATTCGGCTGTAAAGGCAGAGCTGCAGGCAAAAAAAATTTCTAATGAAAGCGGCACTTATGAGTTGATGGAATCGCCGCAGCGCGAATTCGATCACCAGGAAATTAATTCAACGCAAATCGTTGATTTTGTAAAGCCAGTGGGTTTTTGGACCTCGCTGGTTTTGGGACAAAAATTGACTTACCTTGTGCAATCGGCGCAAATTCTTAATAAACGCGGCGATAAAGGTTTCTGGGCTAGTATGATTGAGGCGCAAGAGCGTGTGGCTGGAAGGCAGCATTCTAGGGGAAGGTAAAAAATATCCACACCCGTCATCCTTGAAGCCAAAGGCTTCGAGGATCTCGTTTTGTTCAGCGCTAAAACGCACGAGATCCTCGGATTGCTACGCAATTCAAGGATGACGGTTGTGAGAGGATGATAAGTGGTTGTGAAGTGGGTTTAAATTTTCTATTGCCTTGCTAGAACCACGAATTTACAACGCGCCGCCCTCATTCGAACTTCAAAAAAAATCTTAAAACTATGGCAAGAATCACCGTAGAAGACTGCGTGACAGTTGTTCCAAATCATTTTGAATTGTGCTTAATTGCTGGAAATCGTGCAAAAAGCATTCTTTCTGGAGCCTCTACCAGCCTGGATCGCAAAGAAAAACCATCGGTAATTGCTCTGCGCGAAATCGCTGATGGTTTAGTTGATGTTGATGCGATTCGTAAAAATATCGTTCGTTCAATCAAAAACCGTGGCGCTGTTGAAGTTGCCCCGGCAAGCGAAGAAGTGACAGAATTAATGTCAGAGGAATCTGAACCAAATATCGTGCTTAAAGACGATACTTTTGTTGATGAAAACGTCCAAGTAGACGACTAGATGCCAGACATACTAAGTGCCGCCAACTTAGTTGCTAAGGTTCGCACCTACCATCCAAACCCAGACGAGGCCTTGCTTCAAAAGGCCTACATCTTCGCCAAAAATGCCCATGGCAATCAAAAACGCCATTCGGGCGATCCCTATTTTTCTCATCCCGTTGCTGTCGCAGAAATTCTAGCTGATCTTAAGCTTGACTGCGAATCTATTATTGCCGGCCTGCTTCATGATGTTGTTGAAGATACGGAAGTGACAATCGAAGAAATAGAAAAAGAATTTGGTGAAGAAGTTGCGCTGCTGGTTGATGGCGTCACCAAGCTTGGTAAAATTGAAGCTGCGTCTTTTGAGCTGCGCGTGATTGAAAATTTCCGCAAGCTGACTATGGCCATGTCGCAAGATATTCGTGTGTTGCTGGTGAAGCTTGCCGACAGGCTGCACAATATGCGCACGCTGACTTATTTGCCGTCGCGCGAGAAGAAATTACGCAAAGCGAAAGAAAGCTTAGACATCTTCGCGCCGCTTGCTGCAAGGATTGGTCTCACAAAAATTAAAGATGAATTGCAGGAATTAGCTTTTGAAGTAATCGACCCTGAGTCGCGCAATTACATCAGCGAGAAGCTTGGCGAACTACGCGAAAAAAACAAAAATCTCATCGAAAAAATCATCGCCGACCTGACGCGCATTTTTGATGCAGAAGGCCTGAAGTGCCAGGTGATGGGCCGTGAGAAGCAGCTCTATTCAATTTTCAACAAGATGAAGGAGCAAAATATCGGCTTCCACAATCTGCACGACATCATGGCCTTTCGTATTGTCGTTAATGATATTGGTGAGTGTTATCGCGCTTTGGGTACGATTAATTCTAACTTCAACATGATTCCTGGAACCTTCCGCGACTATATCAGCACGCCCAAGGAAAATGGTTATCAGTCTTTACACTTGGCAATTTTAGGGCCGTTTAACAAAAAAATCGAAATTCAGATTCGTGATAAAAAAATGCACGAAGTCAATGAACTGGGTGTTGCAGCGCATTGGCGCTACAAGGAAAAATCTAAAAAAACTGATCGTGCTGGAAAAGAAGAGAGCGAGCAATATCGCTGGATTCGTGAGCTAATCACGCTTTTTGAAAATTCAGAAAATTCCAGCGAGGTAATAAAAAATCACAAACTCGTTTTGCATAAAAACGAGGTCTTTTGTTTCACGCCAAATGGTGATATTTTTAATCTACCTTTTGGCTCAACAATCATTGATTTTGCTTATGCTGTGCATTCGCAAGTTGGCAACAGCTGTGTCTCAGCGAAGGTAAATGGCGCGATTGCGCCGCTGCGTCAGAAGCTGGAAAATGGCGATCAGGTTGAAATTGTCACATCAAACAATGGCAAGCCTTCTCCTAACTGGCTGCAATTTGCTATCACCACAAAAGCAAAATCGGCGATTAAGGCCTTTATTCGCAGCGAAAAATTCAACGAATATCACCTTTTGGGCCGTGCAATTTTAAATAAATTTTTTGCATCAAAAGGTCTAGAAATCAGCGATAAAATTTTAGAAAAAGCTCTGGTGCTTTTGCATAAAAAATCGATTCCAGAATTATGCGTTAAAGTCGCTGAGGGAAGGATTTCGCGCCAAGATGTTTTGAAGATTATTTACCCAGATTTCAAAGAAGAGACAAAGCAAGTAAAAACATCGAAACCAAGTGAAAAATCAAAAAGATATTCGCTGCCAATTGAAGGTTTGGTGAATGGAATGGCCATGCATTATGCAGGCTGTTGCAATCCAATTCCAGGTGATCCGATAGTTGGAATCATTAACACCGGAACCGGCGTGACCATTCATAATCAGAATTGCCGAAACTTGCGCAATTTGGTTTTATTGCCACAGCGCGTTGTTGATGTTTGCTGGAAAAGCGATGAAGAAATTGGTGATGAAACTTATGCCAGTAAGGTTTCGGCCGTGGTTCAAAATTCAAGCGGAAGCTTGGCTGAAGTCAGCAGCATCATCGCTAAGAAAAAGGTCAATATCAGCAATTTGCGCATCATCAATCGCTCTGCAGATTATTTTGAGTTTCTTGTCGATCTTGAAGTAAAAAATCTCGAACATTTGGAGGAAATTATCTCGGCACTTCGTATGTCTAAAAAAATTGTTGAAGTGTCGCGTATTAGTTAAAAAACTAAAAACACCAAAAACCATAAACCCCATGAAGCCACAAAAACACAGGCTTGGCGCAATTTTTATTGCCATAGCTTTTTTAAACATTTCCTCAGCAGTTTTCGCACAAACGCAAAGTTCAGATGCAATAAATCAGCAAGATTGGATCATCAGAAATCAGCAAAATATCTTGGAAGAAACTAAGCGCAGCAAAGAAATGGAGGCAATTTCTAAAGATTTTGAGCGCAAGAAAAAAGAAGAAGAGGAAGAAAAAGATCAGCAGCTAAAAGTAATCAAAAAAAGTGAAGAATGTTGGCAAATCAATGAAATAAAGCTTTCCGGTGCTTCCAAAATTTCCGCGCGTAAGCAAAAAAATCTGCTGCAAAAATTTTTAGGTCGCTGTTTTGACGCAAAAAATCTGCAAGAAATTATCGCCACGCTCAATGAATTCTATCAGGCGCAGGGCTATGTCACGACACAAATCATCGTGCCCAAACAAAATATCAGCAGCGGCATTTTTGAGTTAAAAATTATTGAGGGAAAAATCGAAAAAATAATTTTTGGCAAAGAAACTTGGCGCGAAAAAATGCAAAAGTTTATGGCCTTTGGAAGCAAGCAGGGCAAGGTTTTAGACCTTAACGAAATCAACGACGGAATTTACCAAATTAATCGCCTGCCGTCAAATTCAGCAGTAATAAAAATTGAGCCGGGCAGTGTTGATGGGATGAGTAAAATCGTCATCGAAAATAACAAAAAATTTCCACTGCGCGCAACTGTTGGAAAAGACAATTTGGGCAATAAATTCACCGGCGTGCAGCGCGCAGTTTTTTCAACTTCGTTTGACAATTTTTTGTCGCTTGATGATGCGCTTAACCTTACTTACTCAACGAACGCGCATGATGATAGTCAGGTCAAAGACATAAAATCTTTTTCTGGCGGAATTTCAATTCCCTTCAAACAAAACACATTTTCTTATGATTATTCGCACAGTGAATTTAAGGGGCAAAATGTTGGTGTTGCTTCAACCACAACGCTTACTGGCTTTTCTAAACAAAATAAGTTTGGTGCACAGCGAATTTTGTTAAACGACTCGAAGCTTCGAATAACAAGCACCGCAACACTTACCACCAAAGAATCGGCAAGTTATTTAAACGGAGAAAAAATCGAAACTTCGCAGCGAAGATTAAGTGTGGGGAATTTTGCTTTGGCTTTTTCATCTTTTTTTCCGACTTATTCAATTTATCTTAGCCCTTCATACTCTAGAGGTTTAAAGGTTCTGGACGCAAAAAAAGATCATAAAAATATCGATGCTTCAATTCCTAAGGCGCAGTTCGAATTGTTTAAACTTTATGCATCGGTGACGAAAAAAGTTTCAATTTCTGACTTTAAATTTTCCATCGGCAGTGAGTTCGATTCGCAAATTTCTAAAGATACACTTTTTGGCTCGGAACAGTTCGCAGTAGGTGGCTATTACTCGGTGCGAGGATTTCGCGAAAATTATATCAGCGGCGATTCGGGATATTTTTTACGCAATAAACTCACTTTTGATTTAGGAAATTTTAACACTTTTTCTTATCAAAGCAGAATAAAACTTGAGCCGTTTTATGATTACGGCCACATCAAAATAAAAACCGGCGAGGCTGGCAGAATGTCGGGTGCGGGGGTGAAGACGGCGTTTGAGAGTAATAATTTTAATGCTTCATTTACATGTGCGTGGGGTGTGAATAGTTCGCAGTTGGTGACGACAAACCAAAAAGAAAATGCGTTAGTTTATTTCGAAATCGGGGCGGGGTTTTAATTGTTCATCAAAGCCTCCTTTGAAAAAGGAGGTGGCTTCAGCGTAGCTGAAGACGGAGGATTTACGCGCCTGGAGAAAAAAGACCTAAAGCTGTGCTGGGTCTTTGAACAGCGCTCGGGCGGGATTTTCAATCCCGCCCGAAACGTTCATGCCAAACAAACCGAAAACTTTGGTAATTTTGCATGAACCTGCGGGCGGGATTGCAAATCGCGCCCGAGCTACTCTACGTGACTACTCGTCAAACAACGCCATCCCAAAATGCATTTCTTCCTCATATTCCTCGCGGCGTTGGTGATGCTTGGTGTAATCAAAATTTTTATCGAGTCGCGCCGAAGATGAATTTGGATTCTTTGCCATATTGGCAAAAGCTTCATCAAGCAATTTTTTAGTCATCTCATCACGCTTACGATAACTCTCGCAACCAAGTAAAATCGACGTCACACGCGCATCATTCTTTTTCGCTGCTGCCACTAAATTATATCCAGCCGCGTTGGTAAAGCCCGTCTTCATTCCCTCTGCGCCTTGGTAATTAACAAGCACGTGATTGTGCGTTTCATATTTCGTGCCGCGATATTCAAATTCTTTGAGCGCAAAAAGATGATAATAAGTTGGAAAATCTTTTTGCAGAGCCGCTGCAAGGCGCGCCAAATCATAGCTCGTGGTGTATTGTCCTTCCTCGTGAAGTCCGCTGGAATTGCGAAATGAGCTGTTAATCATGCCAAGCTCGCGCGCTTTTTTATTCATTTTACGAGCAAATTCCCATTCATTTCCAGATACTGCTTCAGCAAGAGCCACCGCGGCTTCGTTGAATGATTTTACGATAACAGCGCGAATAGCTTCACGCACAGTAATCTCGTCACCTTCAACAATTGGCAGACGATTTATTTTGTTAACTTTCGAAATTTCTTCGCCGCGTGCAGAAAATTTTAAAACAGTTTCAGGGCTGATTTTTCCTTGCTCAAGGGCTTCGAAAGTAAGATAAAGTGTCATCATTTTTACCAGTGACGCCGGGTAAGAAATTTTTTCGGCGCGCTCTTCAAGTAAAATATCAGAATTTTTTCCAGAAAAAACTAAGTAAGAATAAACCGTGCTGCAGCCTTGAATATCCTGCGCTGCAGCGCTTTGCGTGAAAAATGCAAATAGCGTAATTAATAAAATTTTTTTTATAAAATTGTGCATCCTCGATCTTTTTTTGGTGCTGCCATTTCTAGGCCTGTCCCCGTTATCAGGCTGCGAGGTCTAGAAAAGATTTTAGCAATTTCTGGACGCGATGCTGCAACTTGCGCCGGAGTTTCAAAGCTACCTCCGGTAAAATTTATGTCGGCGCCGAAGTCGTAAAGAGCGCTTATCACGTCATGAAGACGCTTCTTTTTTTCTGCTTCGCCTTCTCTTTTATAGAGCTCACAAGCTAATTGCATTGCGGTTGGGGTTATTTCTTGGTTTTTGCCATCGTCAAAGCCATCAACTTTAATTTCAAATCCTCTTAGGCTTATGAGACAGTCGAGAAGATCTTTTGTATTTGCTGTTTCAACAACATTCCGTAGGTTTTTGTAAATCGTTAATTTTGGTCCTCTTGTATAGGTTGATAGATTTATTCTCATAAACTTAAAATTTCTTTTGCGGCTTTTTTGCTTGGAATTTCGGCGCTGTTAAGGCCCATCATCACAAGCGCTTGTTGGCTTTGTGCCACTTGTTTTTCGGCGAGGTTTTTATTGGAAATTAGATTTTCTAAAGCTGCTGCAAGCTTTGGTGCTGTGCAATTTTTCTGCAGCATTTCTGGAATTACTTCCGCGTCCAAAATCAAATTTATCAAACTGGCGAAAGTGATTTTCACCATCCTTTTGACGATGAAATGAGTGAGGAAATTTATCTTATAAGCGATGACGAGCGGAATCTTGTAGAGCGAGAACTCAAGGGTGTTTGTGCCCGATTTCGCCAGCGCAAAATCGCTGGCAAAAAATGCTGATTTTTTCTGCCCATTTTCAACGAAAAAAAACTCAACTTTTAACTCAGGCGCCATTTCCAAAACCAGCTCTTTGGTTTTTTCAACCAAAGGAATTAGCACTTTTAAATTCGGAATTTTTTCGCGAAGTAAGTTGATTGCGCCGATAAATTCTGGAAAAATCTTTTTGACCTCAGAGCTTCTGCTGCCTGGTGTCAGGCAGATTACGATATCATCATTTTTGATGCCGAATTTTTTTCTAAGCGCCAAATTCTCTTCACTTTTTTTCGAAAAATCCGGCGCGTTTTCAGTAATTGGATGACCGATAAAAACTGTCTTGAGCCCATATTTTTCAAAGTATGGCGGCTCGAAAGGCAGAATCGCTAAAAGCAAATCATACAACTTAGAAATTTTCTCAGCGCGGCCCTCGCGGTACGCCCACACTGACGGCGCAATTAGGTGAGTGAATTTTGTTTTGAGGTTTGGCGCAAGTTTTCGAATGCGTTTTACCACGCGAAAACAGAAATCTGGTGAATCGATTGTAACCACGTAATCAGGCTGTTCGTCGATGATTTTTTGCGCAGTTTGATTGATGAGCGAAAGCAGTTTTTTTAAATGCGGAACAACTTCCAAAAATCCCATCACTGACAATTCTTCCATTGGAAAAATTGACGAAAAACCTTGTTCACACATCAGCTTGCCGCCAACGCCAATGAAGGTCGCAGAACCATTTTTCTGCGCTAGTTCATTTTTCAGCTCATTGATCAATTTGCTGCCAAGTAAGTCGCCAGAAGCTTCGCCGGCGATAATAAAAATTTTTTTCATTTTAATTTTTTACTTTATGAAGGTGGCTCTGCTCAATTTTTTAATCGTCATCCTTGAATTTACGAAGTAAATTCAAGGATCTCATTTTGTTCGTCGTTAAACTCACAAGATCCTCGAAGCCTGCGGCTTCAAGGATGACGGCGGAAGGGCAGTATCGCAAATGTTAAAAATAATTTCAAATTTATGTCTCTTAAAATTGCCGTCGCCGGCGCAACTGGTAATGTTGGCCGTGAAATTTTAAACATCTTGGTTGAGCGCAAATTTCCAGCAACCGAAGTTGTTGCACTTGCTTCACGCAATTCAGTTGGCAGCAAAGTTTCTTACGGTGACAAGCAATTAACTGTGCAAGCCTTAGAAGATTTTGATTTTGCTGGCACAAAAATTGGTTTGTTTTCACCGGGTGGAAAAGTTTCGGCAATTCACGCGCCAAGAGCTGCTGCAGCTGGTTGCGTGGTGATCGACAATACTTCGCATTTTCGCATGGATGAAGATGTTCCGCTTGTCGTTCCAGAAGTTAATCCGCAAGCAATCGCTGATTACAAAAAACGCGGCATCATTGCCAATCCAAATTGCTCAACAATTCAAATGCTGGTTGCGTTAAAACCTTTGCACGATTTGGCGACAATTAAACGTATCGTTGTTGCAACTTACCAAGCCACGTCTGGCGCGGGTAAAGAGGCGATGGATGAACTTTACGAACAAACTAAAAAGATCTACGCCAATGGTTCGGTTGAGCCAAAAAAATTCAGCAAAAGAATTGCCTTCAACGTCATTCCACAAATTGATTCTTTCATGGATGATGGCGTCACCAAAGAAGAATGGAAAATGAAAGTTGAGACCAAAAAAATTCTCGATTCAAAAATTGAAGTGGAAGCAACTTGCGTGCGTGTTCCGGTTTTTAATTGCCACTCGGAAGCGATTAATGTTGAGTTCGAAAGACCAATCAGCGTGGCGCAGGCTAGGGCGGCGCTGGAAAAAGCGGAAGGTGTGTTGGTGATTGATCGACCGCAAGATATGCATTTCATCACGCCAGCCGAGGTTTCAACCACTGACGCGGTTTATGTTTCGCGTTTGCGCAAAGATACTTCAGTTGCAAACGGACTTTCGCTGTGGGTTGTTGCAGACAATCTGCGTAAAGGTGCGGCGCTAAATGCCGTGCAGATTGCGGAAGTTTTGGTGAAGAAGTTTGGCTTTAAATAGTTGGCTTAACGCATAAAAAAGCCGGACCAGAGTTTTAAACTCGGGTCCGGCTTTTTTTATCTACCTTTTTTTCCGCTGTTCATTAAAGCATCAAGAGAGTCTCCGCCCAGGGCGTCAAGATCAACAGATTTACCGGCAAGTTTACCAACTTTTGTTGCTGATAATGCTCCCGTTGGAATATCTTTCAAAATACTATTTGAAGCTACTCTACCAAGAGCTCCGGCATAAGTGCTTTCTGCTGACCGGTGACTTGATTGCTGTTTTGTTAGAGCTTGTGGTGTAGCCATTCCTGAATTTCGAAAATTATTTTCGGCCATAAATTTAAAAAATTGAGTTGATATTAAAGCGCAGCCAAGCCGCGCTGTTTAAGATTGCAAGCGTTGTTCAAATTTTAGTGATTTCCACACAAACTCTGTTGTAAAAGGTAAAAGCGGTGCCGCCGCCTCACACATTGAAAGCAAGCAGCTGTAGAGCACGTCGTAAGCATCTTGCTTATCTGCATCAATTTCCTCTTTCCAAAAACGTGCGCGATTGCGGCGGATATACCAGTTATTTAGCGCTTCGAAAAATTTGGTAAATTCTTCGCAAGACGTTACGGTGTCGTAGCTGCTCATTGCTTTGTCGATATTTTCCACAGCAGCTTTCAGCTTGGATAAAATATAGAGATCAAGCGTGTTTTTAAATTCACGTTTGGCGTCAATTCGTTTGGCGATAATTCCGTCAGCGTTGGCGTAAAGGCAGAAGAAATTAAACGCATTCATCAACGGTTTGATCGACAAACGCAGCGTGTCGCGAATTGCTTTTCCTTCTTTATCAATGCGTAATTCTTGGCCACGCATTACAGGTTGCGAAATCATGTAGAAGCGCATGGCATCACTGCCAAACGTCGAAAAAATCTCCAGCGGATCGGCATAGTTGCGTAAGCGCTTAGAAAGTTTCTGCGAATTTTCGTCCAAAATTGTTCCGTGACAAATCACGTTTTTAAACGGTGCGCGGTCAAACAGGGCGGTTGATAAAACCATCAACGTGTAGAACCAGCCGCGAGTTTGTGCGACATATTCAGTGATAAAATCAGCTGGGAAATTTTGCTCAAACCATTCTTTGTTTTCGAATGGATAATGTACTTGCGCGTATGGCATCGAACCCGATTCGAACCAGCAATCTAGCACGTCGGTGACGCGTTTAAATTCTTCGCCATTTTCAACAAAAGTGATTTCGTCAATGAACGGGCGATGCAGATTTTCAATTTTTTTGCCGGAAACTTTTTCAAGTTCGGCGATTGATCCAAAGACTTTGATCTTCCCTGATTTCGATTTCCAAACCGGCACCGGACAGCCCCAGAAGCGGTTGCGCGTGATCGACCAATCGCGTGCACCTTCCAACCATTTGCCAAATTGTCCGTCTTTGATGTGGTTTGGGATCCAGTTGATTCCTTGGTTTAACTCGACCATGCGGTCTTTGAAATCTGTCACTTTGACATACCAAGACGACACCGCGCGATAAATCAACGGCGTGTCGGTGCGCCAGCAGTGTGGGTAGTTGTGGAGGTATTGTTCGGTTTTGAGCCAGGCGCCTGTAGCTTTTAAGTAGCGAATGATGTCGTCGTTGGTGTCGAAAACTTGGCGGCCTTTAAGTGAAAGAGTTAGATTAGAACTCGGTTCAACCTCTCGCTCGATTTGCTCCCTCTCCCTTAAGGGGAGAGGGTTGGGGTGAGGGTGATTAACACTCTCTAAAACCCTTTCATAAACTCCCTCGGCATTTTGCAGCACCTCATTATTCCAAAATCTTAAAACTCTGAAACCTTCTTTTTCCAAGAACTGAGTCCTTTCCTGATCTGATTTAATGTTTTTTTCCTCACCATGCTGACCGCCGTCGAGCTCGATAATTAGCCTCTTCTCAAGGCATATAAAATCAGCGATGTAATTTCCGATTTGATGCTGCCTTCTAAATTTTAGATTCTCGATTTGTCGGCTTCGAAGGATGTTCCATAATTTTTCTTCAGCGTCGGTTTGGTTTTTTCTGAGGTTTTTGGCTAGATTGGTTAAATCTTTTTCACCCTCACCCCAACCCTCTCCCCTCAAGGGAGAGGGAGCTGAATCGAGCTCGGATGAAAGCCCTCTCCCTTGAGGGGAGAGGGTTGGGGTGAGGGTGATATCAAACATCGCATCAACAAATTTCCCGCCTTCATCAACCGGGCAAAGAGTTGGGATTCCGTTAGCCTTACACAAAAGTTGGTCATCTTCACCAAAGCCTGGCGCCATGTGGACGATGCCGGTTCCTTCGTCAGTTGAAACGAAATCGCCGTGCAAAACGGTAAATGCTTTTGGAGAATTTTTGGCTTTTTCGACGAGGTAAGGGAAGAGGGATTTGTAGCTTAAGCCTACTAAATCCGCACCTTTGCAGCTTCCTACAATTTCAAACTCTCCTAAATCTTTCGCGAATTTTTCAACTAATCCGGCGGCGAGAATCAAAAACCCTCCGTCATCCTTGGACGCGCCAGCGTCCGAGGATCTCGTGAGTTTAGCAGTCTCACTTAAGAGATCCTCGGCGGCTTTGCCGCCAAGGATGACGGGTTTGGTTTTTATTACCGCATATTCAATTTCCTTCCCCACCGCCAGAGCCAAATTCGACGGCAAAGTCCACGGCGTGGTCGTCCAAGCAACTAATGAAACTCGTAGTTGCTGGGCGTGGTTTGCAACCGCGCCCACACGTTCATGCAATTTTTTTACACTTTCTTCCGTCAACTCAAACTTCACCGTCACCGCCTTACTAGCCTTCTGCCTGTAAGAATTATCCATCCGCGTCTCAAAATTCGAAAGCGGCGTCTGACAAGCCCAGGAATAAGGAACCACGCGGAAATCCTCATAAAGTAATCCCTTATCATAAAGCTGCTGGAAAGCCCACAGCACTGACTCCATAAACTTTAGATCCTTAGTTTTGTAGCTGTCTTTAAAATCAACAAACCGGCCTTGGCGCGTGACGTAGTGCTCCCACTCGCTTTCATATTTCATCACCGACGCCTCGCATGCCGCGTTGAACTTCTCAATTCCATATTCCTGAATCGCAATTTGGCCGGAAATTTGTCGACCTTCTTTTGCGGTTAATTCTTTCTCAGTTTCCATTTCCACCGGCAAACCATGCGTATCCCAACCAAAACGGCGCTCAACTTTTTTGCCTTTCATCGTTTGATAACGCGCAACCAAATCCTTGATGAAGCCAGTCAGTAAGTGGCCGTAATGCGGTAGGCCATTGGCAAAAGGCGGGCCGTCATAGAAGACGAAATCTTGTGCTTGGTGCTCAGTGCTTGGTGCTTGGTGGCGGCAGCTGGTGTGATCTTTTAGTGAGCAATGATCGATAATTGGTGAAACTTCATCTTCGTCCAGAGTGCTGGTATTCCTGATTGCAACCGACTTTTCAAAAACTTTTTCTTGCTGCCAGAAGCGTAAAATTTCTTCCTCCATTTTGGCGAAATCGAGATTTTGATTTACCTCAGGATAGTGTGATTTTTTGGTCATTTTTTGTGAAAAAAGAAAAATGGAAACGAAGCCACGAGGCTAACAAACGCCTTGAAAATAGGTCAACCCCCAAATAAAACGCCGCGCCCTTATTTACTTAGTTTAGAATTCCCTTCATGAAAAAAATTAAAGTTGGAATTGCCGGTCTTGGAACCGTTGGCAAAGGCGTTTACGAAATTTTGCACAAAGATTCAAAAATGCTTGCGAAGCGCTGCGGCGCAGAGTTTGAAGTGGTTGCGGTTTCTGCGCGCAGCAAAAAAGATTTCGTCGATTCGAAAATAAAATTTTACGAAAATGCCGCGGATCTTGCTGCTGACGCGGATGTAGAAGTTGTTGTTGAATTAATTGGCGGCACAGAAATCGCCAAAGACTTAGTTATTGCAGCGATCAAAAATGGTAAAAAAGTTGTCACAGCCAATAAGGCGTTGCTTGCGCAGCATGGTGTGGAAATTGCCAAGCTTGCCGAAAAACACCAAACCTCAATTGGTTTTGAGGCCTCAGTTGCTGGCGCCAATCCAGTAATTAAAGCGCTAAAAGAAGGTTTGGCGGCGAATGAAGTTTCTGATATTTATGCAATTTTGAACGGCACGTGCAACTTTATTTTAAGCAAGATGGCGCAAGAGCAGGCCGACTTTGCGGAAGTTTTAAAAGAAGCGCAAAAACTTGGTTATGCAGAAGCTGATCCAACGCTTGATATTAAAGGTTTTGACGCGGCGCATAAAATTTCTTTGCTGGCGGCAATTGCTCGCAACGCCGCTCCAGCATTCGCTAAAATGGAGATTGAAGGCATCGATGAAATTACGCTTTCTGACATAAATTTAGCTGCAGAGCTTGGCTATAAAATCAAACTTTTGGGAATTTACAAAAACCTTGGCAAGACTCACCAATGCAGCATGTATCCTGCTTTGGTTGCCAAAGATTCGAAAATCGCACAAGTTGATGGACCGTTTAACGCCGCGGTTCTAAATGCGTCGAACGCCAGCTGGAATATGTTTATTGGGCGCGGAGCAGGCGGATTAACCACTGGCTCGGCGGTGGTTGCGGATTTGGTTGATGTTGCAATGAATCGCCAAAATTTTCTTTTTGGAGCAAAGGTTGATGATTTAATTGATCTTGCACTTGAACCGCTTATCCACAGGGTTGGCGGCTATTTCTTGCGTTTGAAAGTTAACAAAAATTTAGCCCAAAAATCATCCCAGGGCGGCGATTTAGCGACGCAGATTTTTGGTGAAAAAATCGATGTGCAAAAAGCAGCTTTTTTTGATTTAGGTGAAGAAATTCTTTGCGGATTTCTGACTAAATCATGTTTAGAGTCTGATTTAGTTGAAGCCTTTAAAAACGTGGATCCAAGCTTGGTTTTAAGCAAGAAATTCATCCGCGTTGAAACAATAGATTTTTAAAAAATGTCAGACTTTTTATTTGAAATTTTTAGCGAAGAAATTCCAGCCGCGATGCAAAAAAACGCGGCGGAAAATTTGACTAAAATTGCTGGTGAAATTTTAGCGAAAAATAATTTGAAGTTTGAGAGTGCGCAAATCGCTTCTTATGTGACTCCAAATCGTTTAGTGCTCTACATTCATCACTTACAAGCAACGCAAAAACTTCCCGAAGTAAAAAGGGTTGGGCCAAGAATTGATGCAGATCCAAAGGCCATTGAAGGTTTCTTAAAATCGGTTGGCGTATCTTCGAAAGATGAATTACAGAAAGTTGAGAATGGTGCAAACACTTGCTATGCGCACTTTCAGGCTGCTCGCGAAATTTCTAGTGCAGAAATTATTAAAAATTCTTTGCCACAAATTGTGCAAAAAATTACTGCAACTTGGCCAAAATTAATGCGTTTTGATGTTGAGGGAAAATCGGCGCAAGCTACGTGGATTCGCCCTGTGCGAAACATTGCCTGCATGTTTGGATCAGAAGTAATTGATGTCGAATTTTTTGGATTGCGTTCAAATAACTTAACTTTTGGTCATCCAGCAAGCTGTGCTCAGAGCCTTGAAATCACTAATGCCGCGCATTATGAAGAGGTTTTGGAAGATAATTTTGTTATCCTTAGACAAGAGCAAAGAAAGCAAAAAATCTTGCAGCAAATTCGCGAAATTATTCACGAATTGCGGCTTGATTTAGTTGATGATGAAAAATCGTCTCTACTTGATGAAGTGACGGGTCTTTGTCAGTTTCCAACGGCGTTAGTTGGAACAATCGATGAGAAATTTTTGCAGCTACCAGAAGAGGTGTTGGTTCTTACTCTGAAGCTGAATCAACGCTATTTTTGTTTACGCGATTTAGACGGAAATTTGGCGCCAAAATTTATTTTTATTTCTAACGCTTTGATGTCGGAAGAAAGCCGCAAAAAAATCATCAAAGACAACGAAAAATTGGTCAGAGCGCGTTTAAGTGATGCAGAATTTTTTATTGCCGAAGACCTTAAGCATCCTTTGATTTCAAGGCGCGGTGAGCTCGATAAAATTTCTTTCCACCAAAAACTTGGTTCCCTTGGCGACAAGATTTATCGACTCGAAAATTTGGCGAAATTTTTATCAGTTTTTGTGCCGCACTGCGATTTAAATTTGATTGAACGCGCATCTGCTTTGTGCAAGGTCGATCTTACAACCAAGGCCGTCTATGAGTTTCCTGAACTGCAGGGAAAAATTGGCAGTTTTTACGCTTACAAACAGCACGAAGACGCAAAAATTATTGCGGCAATTTATGAACATTATCTGCCGCTTGGCGCCTCATCAGATTTGCCTAAAACCCCACTTGGAATTGCGCTGTCAATTGCAGATAAAATCGACGCAATTGTTGGATTTTTTGCAGCAAATGAAAAACCAACTTCTTCAAAAGACCCATACGCCTTGCGTCGCGCTGCTCTAGGTATCATCCGCATCGCTTTTCATTACAATATCGCTGTGCCGATTCGTGTTTTAGTTGAAAAATCCTTCAATGCTTTTTCACCAAAATTGCTAAAAATTTTACTTAAAGACAGCGAGAAAGATTTTGTTTTAGCCAAGAAAGAGTTGGTTGAAGAGGTGGTGCGATTTTTCGTTGAGCGCCTGAAAGTTTATCTGCGTGAAAATGAAAATTTGCGTGCCGACATCGTTAATGCGGTGATTGAAGAATATGTCAGCGACCTAGACTCTCACCGCTATTGCGACATTTTATATTTGGCAAAAAAGATCAAATTTTTGGACAGTTTCTTGCTTGATGCAGCCAATGCCAACCTGATTTCGCTCTATAAAAGATCGGCAAATATCTTGGCAATTGAAGAGAAAAAAGACGGCAAAAAATATCTCGGAAAGCCTTCTATTCTTGGCTTCAAAGTCTCTTACGAAAAAGTTCTTTATCGCCGCATCAAACAAATTTCGAAGGAATTTAACAAGCTGGTGATCAAGGGAGAATTTGAAAAATCTTTCAAACTTCTTCACGTTTTGGAAGCGCCGCTGCAGCAGTTTTTTGACAATGTTATGGTCAATGAAAAAGACAAAAATTTGCGCGAGAATCGCTTGATGCTTTTGGCAAAAATTCGTGCGCTTTTTGGCAAAGTTGCCGACCTTTCTAAAATTGAAATTGTCTAATTTTTGTGCTGCTGAAGGAAGTTTACAATCAGCGGTTCTTAAATGACCTTGCTGCTGAAATATCGCGCCTTGATGCAGATTTTGATGCAAAAAGATTCCTAAAAATTCTCCAAAAAGATTGGCAAGAAAAGCCGCTTAAGACCAGGATGCGTGCTATTTCTAAGGCACTTGGAGAAACGCTTTTGCATAAAAAATATCCACAGCAACTTGCGCTGTTAAAGCAGGTGGTTCTAGCGCTCAACAAAGATAAAAACTCTGGATTGGCGCTGATTATTTTCCCTGATTTTGTTGAAATTTTTGGTCAAAAAGATTTCGAACTTTCGATGCAAGCGCTCGAATTTTTTACCGAATTTAGCACCTCAGAATTTGCCATTCGGCGCTTCATTAAAGCTGACGAAGATGCGGCGCTAAAGTTCGTAAAAAAATTCGCCGTTTCAAAAAATTATCACGTGCGGCGCCTTGCTTCAGAAGGCATAAGGCCGCGTCTGCCTTGGGGCGAGGCTTTGCCAAACTTTAAAAAAGATCCGCAAAAAATTTTGCCGATTTTGGAAGTTTTGAAGTTCGATTCTAAGAAATATGTGCAAAAAAGCATCGCCAATAATCTCAACGATATTTCCAAAGATAATCCAAAAATTGCGCTCGATTTGCTTGCGCGTTGGCAAGGCGAGGGTGTCGCTGAATTCATAATTCGCCACGCTTTGCGCACTTTGCTGAAAAAAGGCGATCAAGCGGCGTTAAAAATCATCGGCGCAGATGAAAAAAAATTCGAAATTCAGGATTTTTTATTGAGCCAAAATCAGCTGCAAATTGGTCAGAAATTGGTTTTTAATTTTTCGCTTAAAAACCTCAAAGCAGGCAGCAAAATCAGGCTTGAATATGCCATTTACTTTCTTAAAAAAAATGGCACTTACAGCAAAAAAAATTTCCAAATAACGACAAAAATTTTTGACGAAAAATTGTTTTCTTTTTCCAAGAAACATTCTTTTGCCGACCTATCAACCAGAAAGCATTGCGTGGGAAAACACTTGATTTCATTGGTTGCAAACGGGGTCGAATTTGGAAAAACAGAATTTCATCTAATTTAAAAACTTAAAAAATGACGGCGCAAAAATTTGTATATTCTTTTGGCGATGGAAAATCAGAAGGCGATGCCTCGATGAAGAATTTGCTTGGCGGCAAAGGTGCTAATTTGGCCGAGATGTCGAAGATGGGCCTGCCGGTTCCGCCGGGATTCACCATCACCACAGAATTTTGCGATTTTTATTACAAAAACGGCAAAAAATTTCCGGCTGAATTAAGGGGCGAAGTGGCTGCAGCGGTGGCACAAATTGAAGAAAAAATTGGCGCAAAATTTGGTGATGCCAGCAATCCACTACTTTTCTCAGTTCGTTCGGGCGCTAGAGCCTCAATGCCTGGCATGATGGACACGGTTTTGAATTTGGGTTTGAATGATCAAACTGTTGAAGGCCTTGCTAAAAATTCTGGCAATAAACGTTTCGCTTTCGACTCATACCGCCGCTTCATCCAGATGTATTCCAACGTTGTGCTTGGTTTTGATCATCACAATTTCGAAGTAATTCTTGATGAAAAAAAGCAAGAATTCGGCGCAAAAGCTGATACCGACCTTACTGCAGAGCAGCTTGAAGAAATCGTCGCGCTTTTCAAATCGGAAGTAAAACAAGAGTTGGGCCGCGAATTTCCGCAAGATGTGAACGAGCAACTTTGGGGCGCCGTTGAAGCGGTTTTTGCTTCGTGGATGAATGATCGCGCCATCACTTATCGTCAACTTCACGACATTCCACAAAGCTGGGGAACTGCGGTAAACGTGCAGTCAATGGTCTTTGGCAACATGGGCGAAACTTCGGCAACCGGCGTTGCCTTTACGCGTAATCCATCAACTGGTTTGAGAGAACTTTACGGCGAATATCTCATCAACGCGCAAGGCGAAGACGTTGTTGCGGGAATTCGCACTCCGCAATCAATTACAATTTTGGGTAAAGAGCAGCTTGGCTCTAAGCTTCCTTCAATGGAAGAAACCATGCCTGATGTTTTTGCTGAGTTGGTGAAAACTTATCGCAAGCTCGAAATGCATTATCGCGACATGCAAGACATCGAATTTACCGTGCAAAATAAAAAGCTGTGGATGCTGCAAACCCGCAACGGTAAACGAACAGCGCATGCTGCGGTGAAGATTGCTGTCGATATGGTTTCGGAAAATCTCATCAGCAAAAAAGAGGCTTTGAAGCGTATTGATCCAGCAAGTTTAGATCAACTTTTGCACCCAACTCTTGATCCAAAAGCGAAAGTTCAGGTAATTGCAAAAGGCCTTCCAGCATCGCCTGGCGCAGCTTCCGGCATTGTTGTATTTTCTTCTGCAGAAGCAGAAAGACGCGCGGAAAATGGCGATAAAGTAATTCTAGTTCGCGTTGAAACCAGCCCAGAAGACATCAAGGGAATGCACGTTTCACAAGGAATTCTAACCGCTCGCGGCGGCATGACTTCGCACGCGGCCGTAGTTGCGCGTGGCATGGGAACGCCTTGCGTGTCTGGTGCGGCGGGGCTTCACGTGGATAATGCTGGCCAGTTTTTTACTGCTGGTGGCGTTAAGGTAAAAGAAGGTGAGGTCATCACCATCAACGGCTCAACGGGCGATGTAATTCTTGGTCAAGTTCCAACTTTGAAGCCAAATCTTTCCGACGATTTCCAAACCGTAATGAAATGGGCCGACGAAGTGCGCGTGCTGCGCGTTCGCACTAACGCCGAAACTCCGCTTGATTGCCAAGTGGCGCGCGATTTTGGCGCGGAAGGAATTGGTCTTTGCCGCACAGAACACATGTTTTTCAACGAAGATCGTATCATTTCCGTTCGCGAAATGATTTTGGCGGAAGATCTTAAAGGCAGAAAAAAAGCACTCGCCAAATTGCTTCCAATGCAGCGCAAAGATTTTGTCGAGATCTTCAAAATAATGGCTGGTTTGCCGGTGACGATTCGTTTGCTTGATCCACCACTTCACGAATTTTTGCCGCATAAAGAAAGCGAAATCGTTGAAGTTGCCAAAGCGCTTGGTGTTGATGTGAGCTACGTTAAACATCGCACGCATGAGCTGCAGGAACAAAATCCAATGCTTGGTCATCGTGGTTGCCGACTTGGAATTTCTTACCCAGAAATCTATGAAATGCAGGCGCGCGCAATTTTTGAAGCGGCTTCAATCGTTAAAAAAGAAAGCGGCCAAGATGTTTTGCTTGAGATCATGATCCCGCTAGTTGCCACGCGCAAAGAGCTGCAAATCTTGCGCGAACTTGTGGTTGCAACCGAAAAACAAGTTCAAAAAGAGCAGGCTGTTGAGCTGAAATACATGGTTGGAACAATGATCGAGCTGCCACGCGCCGCTCTAGTTGCCGACAAGATTGCGCATGAAGCAGAATTCTTTAGTTTTGGAACTAACGACCTCACGCAAACCACGTTTGGCTTGAGTCGCGACGATTCTGCAAACTTCCTTGGCCATTACCAAAAAGCCGGAATTTTGGAAAAAGATCCATTCGCCGAGCTAGACCAAGAAGGCGTTGGCGAGCTCATCAAAATTGCCACAGCAAAAGGCCGCGAAACACGCAAAGACATTAAACTTGGCATTTGCGGCGAGCATGGCGGTAATCCAGCTTCAATTGAGTTTTGTCATCGCATTGGTTTGAATTACGTTTCTTGCTCGCCTTATCGCGTTCCAATCGCACGCTTGGCAGCGGCGAGGGCAGCACTATAAAATAAAAAACCACACACCACAAAAAACCCAAAAACACACCACACCCACTTACTCTATTCCCCGTCATCCTTGAAGCCAAAGGCTTCGAGGATCTCGTTTTGTTCAACGCTAAACAAAACGAGATCCTCGAATTGCTGCGCAATTCAAGGATGACGAGTTTGAGAGAAGTAAAAACCCAAAAAAACACCACACACCAAACCCAAAATGCCCACACCACTTGCTGCTTCGACGAAGAAAATCGTCGAAATTTTTTCGTTTTTTCTTTTTTTCCAAATCGTCTCCACAACCAGCGCCGGCGCGGTTGTGCTTGGTGCGGGCGATACAAATTATCTCACCAGCTCTGACATCACCACCAGCGGAATTGCAATTTCAAGCACGCTTGTTGGAACTAGTGGCTCGCCAAATCGCATCACCAATTTACACAACATCGCCACCGGTGCAAGCGGCACCATTTCAGGTTCTTACGGCATCAGGACAAGCGGCAATTACAACATCATCACCAACGCATTTGGCGCATCAATTTTAACCACCGGCGCTTCGGGGCGCGGCGTTAGCATCACCAATAATTCCAGTGTCATCAACCAAGGCGCCATCAGCACGCAGGGCACAACGGCATATGGAATTTACGTGGGTGGCGACAATAACTCGATAAGCAATTTCGGCAGCGTCAGTACAATAAACTCCACTGCTTACGGCATTTATTTGAACGGCGACAATAACAGCGCAAACAATGCTGGATCAATTGCCACAAGGGTTTACGGGATTTATGCAAGCGGAAATGTGAACCAAGTTTCAAGTTCTGGAACGATTACAACAACGACAAGCAGTGCTGCGCACGGAATTTATGTAAGTGCGGCAAGCGCTTCCACAGCTAGCGCAACGAGCTATTCAACAATCACAAATTCAGGAACAATTTCAAGCAGTGGGCACGGCATTTACAACAGAGACAATTACAGCCTCATCACAAATTCCGGCACAATCACCAGCGGCGCTGGAGCCAGTATTTACGGGATTCGAAACGATGCCGATAATGTTATAATCAACAACAGCGGTGCGATAAATTCGACAAATTACGCCATCTATAACGCGGGCAGCAGTGCGCAAATTAACAACTTGGGCGACCTTTCTGGCGGCGTTTATGTTGGCGCGGGAACGCTAAACATTTTTGGCGGAACAATCTCTGGAGCAGTTAATGGCGCAGAACGCGCGGGTTCGGTGGTGGTTGGATCAAGTTTGTATCCGTCAGTAATTTTCAATCAAAGCGCAGATTTTGACGAGCTGTCCAACCTTACGATTCAAAGCGGCAGCACGCTTAATTCGGCGGCAAAAATTGATGCAACACGAATTGATATTGCGGCGGATTCGACTTTGAATTTGAATTTTGCGACATCGTCTGCAGCACCTATTTATGGGGTTTTAAGCGGGGTTGGAACGGTCAACGTAAATGGAATTTCTTTTTCAACTTCTGGTGCAATTGGCGATTCGTTGCATCAATTGCAAAATCTAAACATTCTTACAAGCGGCGCACTGACTGCTTTGAACGATATTTATGCAACAAACATTTTTCTTGATGGAGCGCTAAATTTTTCTGAAGCTGATAATTTAACAATCACTGGAAACCTTGCTGGTTCTGGCGCAGGAAGGTTTGATGTTGGTGATAAAAATCAAAATTTTATTGGAAATTTTACGCTAAATTCTGGCGATATTTTTGTGACAACGCTTGCGGCAAATAGGGTGGGAAGCCTTGATGTTACTGGTGCTGCAACAATTTCTTCAGGAACAAAATTAGCAATTCTGGTCGGTGATTCAAATTACATTGCCGATGGCACAACTTACGATCTAGTCAATGCCAGTGCGCCTTCGTCGCTTAGTGAAATTTCTGCAGAAAACATTTCAGTTAATGGATCGTCGAATGTTTTTGGCCTACTGCGTTTTACAACAATTGCTTCTGGAAATAGTCTAGTTCTTGCTGCAAACCATCTTCAACCAAATGAAGTGACACCAAATAAAAATGCACAAAACATTTATAAAAACCTTGTGCAACTTGGAAGATCAAGCTCTGGCAAGCTTTTAGAATTTCAAAAATTTTTAGATTTTTCAAATTTACCAAGCGACGAAATTACCGCCACAATCAATCAATTGGCGCCTCAATCAAGCAAAGCAAGTTTGCTTACGACAACAAATTTTGTCAGAAATTTCCAATCTATTTCACAAAATCGTTTGCAAAAAATTCATAATCTTGATGTTGCGCAAGATTTGTCGCATGGCTTTTGGGGCCGCGGCTTTGGGGCTTCCAGCTTACAAAATGCAATTAAAGATGACGATGGTTTTAAAACAAATTCAGTAGGAATTATTTTTGGTATCGATAAAGAAATAGCTGATGAGACCACTGCTGGCGCGGCTTTTGCTTATGGGCGCTCAAAGATAAATCACTTGGACAAGTCGAAGGAAAACATCATCGACAGCTATGCGTTGAATTTTTATGCGGCGAAAAATTTTGATAAAATTTTTGTCGATTTTTTGGGAAGTTTTGCTTTCAACAACTTCAATTCAAACCGCGCAATCACTGCTTTGAACACTAATGCTTTGGCGCGATATTCTGGTCAAACTTATGCGCTGAAAACGGATATTTCTTACCAAAAAAATCTTGGTTTTGGTTTCAATTTAGCGCCGCAATTTTCGCTGAATTTTGTGCAAAATAAAATTTCAGCTTACCGCGAAAACGGTGCTGATGAGTTGAATTTAAATGTTTCAGGAGTTTCGGCTAATTTTTTAGAAGCGCGCGCCGGCCTTGATTTGAGCTATGCCGCGCGCATTGCCACGATGCCGGAATTTCGGAAGTTTTTTTCGAATGTGAAAATTTCTTACGGACAAGCCTTGATAAATGACGCGCCGGTGACTTCAGCACGATTTACAAATCAGCAAAAATCTTTTGAGAATAAAATTTCAAATCTGGATTCAAACAGCCTGCAGCTTGGGTTAGAGATGTCGCTGCTGCATAAGGACGATACGACGCTGAGTGTGAATTATGGTTTCGAGCATAAAAAAACCGCTGACTCGCACCTGGTTTTTGTTGGTGCGTTGCAGCGGTTTTGAGGGAAAAGCAAAACCCAAATCACGTCATCCTTGAGGCCGAAGGCCTCGAGGATCTTGTTATGTTCTGCGCTAAGACGCACGAGATCCTCGAAACGCTAACGCGTTCCAAGGATGACGGCTGGGGGGGTATAAGCAATTCACCACGATGAAATTTTCCTTCGTCTACATCATCACTAACAAAAAAGACGGCGTCTTGTATATCGGCGTTACTTCGGATTTGATTGGTCGAATTTATCAGCATAAACACAAGCTGCTCAAGGGTTTTTCTGCAAAGTACAATCTGGACAAGTTGGTTTATTACGAAGTTTTTGAAGATGTGCTAGAGGCGATAGCGAGGGAGAAGAAGCTAAAGCATTTTCCAAGAAGTGCGAAAGTAGGGCTGATTGAATCTTTTAATCCGAGTTGGAGGGATCTTTATTTTGATTTGGCTAAGTAAAACAGTCGCGTTTCAACATACTCGTCATCCTTGAGGCCGAAGGCCTCGAGGATCTTGTTATGTTCTGCGCTAAACGCACGAGATCCTCGAAACGCTAACGCGTTCCAAGGATGACGGCTGGGGGGAAGTGGATGAGGGTTGGTGGAGGTAAATTACGGATGTGGAGGTTTTACGACGCTAAACGTTTAGCAACCGCATCCAAAAATTCTTCGGTGTAGAGATAATGTTCACCGTGTTTCGCAGAATTGCCGTGGATGCAAACGGCGAGGTCTTTCGTCATTTTTCCCAACTCAACAGTTTCGATGCAAACTTGTTCAAGCTTGTGGCAGAAGGCGATGAGCTCATCATTGCCGTCAAGTTTGCCGCGGAATTCAAGGCCTCTTGTCCAGGCAAAAATTGATGCCATTGGATTTGTGGAAGTTGGTTTGCCCGCCTGGTGATCGCGGAAGTGGCGAGTCACCGTGCCGTGCGCTGCTTCAGCTTCCATGGTTTTTCCATCTGGGGTGATTAAAACTGAAGTCATCAGGCCCAAAGATCCAAAACCTTGCGCAACCGAATCTGACTGCACGTCGCCGTCATAATTTTTGCAGGCCCAGATGAAACTGCCGCTCCATTTTAGGGCGCTGGCGACCATGTCATCAATTAGGCGGTGTTCGTAAACTATTTTTTTCTCAGCGAATTTTTCTTTGAATTCTTTCTCAAAAATTTCGGCGAAAATATCTTTGAAGCGGCCGTCATATTTTTTTAGAATCGTATTTTTGGTCGACAGATAAAGCGGCCAGCCTTTTTGCAGCGCAAGGTTGAAGCAAGAATAAGCAAAACCGCGGATTGATTCTTCAGTGTTATACATCGCCAAAGCAACGCCGCTGCCTTTGAATTTATAGACTTCGTGCTCGATTATTTTTCCATCCTCGCCTTCGAATTTGATGGTGAGTTTGCCTTTGCCAGGCACGACGAAATCTGTGGCTTTATATTGATCGCCAAAAGCGTGACGGCCGACGATGATTGGTGAGGTCCAGTTGGAAACGAGGCGAGGGACGTTGCGGCAAACTATTGGTTCACGAAAAACTGTGCCATCCAAAATGTTGCGAATGGTGCCGTTTGGTGATTTCCAAATTTCCTTGAGGTTAAATTCTTTTTTGCGCGCTTCGTCGGGAGTGATTGTGGCGCATTTGATGCCAACGCCGCATTCCTTGATGGCATTAGCTGCATCGATGGTCACTTGGTCAGAAGTTGCATCACGATTTTCTACGCTAAGGTCGAAATAGCGGATGTTCAAATCGAGATAAGGTGTGATCAATTTTTCTTTGATCATCTTCCAAATCACGCGCGTCATTTCATCGCCGTCAATTTCAACTACTGGATTTTTTACGGAAATTTTTTTCATTTGAATAAGCTGTGTTGCTTTGATTTATTAGCCACCACGACCTGTGTCAACAAGACCAGGACCTGCTCTGAGTGTTTGAGTTGTGCCGTGTGCAGCTTCGCCTCCTGCGGCTTCAGAAAGTTCACCGATATCACCAAGAGAAGCGCGTAATTCTGGAGCAACTTCTGCGGCTAGAGCTCTTGCATCTCCGTCGACACTTATATCTTCAATTGCTAGTGGCGGTGCTTCTTTGTCACCTTCTTCTTCAAAAACCTCTTCAACTCTTGGAGAAGTTCTTGGCGCTTGTTCTGGTTCACCCATTGCTTGTCTAGCACTTGGTGATTCAAGACGCCATTCTGTTATCTCAATTGTTGTTCCATCGGGTTTTTTGATATGAGTCACTCGGCAATATGTCACCATCGCATTAGCAAATCCTTCCATATCTTCTGGATCAAGTCCAAGAGAGTGACGAAGTGCATTAAACGCACCTTGAGGCATAGCAAGTCCCGGACTTCTTCTGGTCATTGCGCCTTCTTCAGATCTGCCTTCGGCATGAGCTTTTGCTTCTCTAGCTAGAATTCCCATTCCGGCCTTTGCTTGCTCTTCTCTGGTTGCGTCTGGACTTTCTATTGAACCAAGTGCGGTTGGTAATTCAGTCTCTAGCTCTGGCGCATCACCATCTTTAATGCCAATAGCTTTTCTGAAAGCTGCAAAAAGTTGAGAGACCTGTTTTTTAGCTATTTCTTCTGGCGATGGGCCATCAAGACCTTCCTCTGCATCTAACCCTCTTTGATCTCGTTCGCCTTGTTTGCTTTTCTGTAATTTTTGTCTGAAGCCAAGAAGATTGGCAACGAAGTTAGCTATCATTGCTATTGCTGTGAAAGCTGCTTCAGTCACTTTTCTGACGGCGCTATTTTCTTTTTCTTCATCATCATCATCTTTTGCTGATGCAGTGGTTTTTTTGTGAGAATCTTGCCTTGGACCTTCTGCAACTTGACCTTCTTTTTGCGCTTTTTCCTCGGCTGGATCGAGCTCTTCTTCCAGTTGTTGCTCAGTTTCTTCTTCGATAGGAGGTAAAAAACCAATATCCGTGCCGCCATATCGTGAATCTTTATCTTCCCTGGTAGCGCCAGATTGAGATGAAGAAGTTGTAAAAACAGAGGATGTAGGTTTTACCATTTTTTATGGAAGTTAGTTAGTTTTCATTGGAACAAAAAGCCGAAGTCACAAGCCTTCTGACGTAGAGTCTTAAGGAATCAAAGGAAATTTGATGTGGGGTTTTTGGGTGAGTGATATTGGGTGAATCACTTTATTTATCGAAAGAATTTTTTAACCCAAAAGCCACCAACGAGCCTGATTAAAATTTGATAAGATTTTGCTGAGCTGACTTCGGTATGCCGTTTGTTTTTTTAAGGGCTAGATGGATATCTTTTTATTGTGCTGGATAGTGGAAGGAGTGACGGCAGCCATATTTGGCGGGCTATAGCCTTGGTGGTGTTGGTTTGGTGGTTTTGGGGAAAAGAGATTTACCCCCATTTTTACCCCTAATTTTTTTTCTAAATACCAAATTCTTTGATCAAATACGCTAACTTGTCTTTTGCTCGCAAAAAGTCTTCCTTAAGAATTTTGGATTCTCTTAGTCGATTGATGTGAATCTTCTTTCTTAGCCTATTAATCTCCTTAAGTGCTTCAATGTAAGCACCAGAAACATCGGTTTTTTCAAGCTCCATAATTTTCACACCAAGAGGTTTGCCTTCGACATTTTTGATTTCCTTATCTAGCAAAATACCCTCAGCCAATCCTTCGGCTATTGAACCAATCAGAATAGATCCCGAAAGGAACATGTCGTTCTTATCGCATTTCGACAGCTCTGATAAAAGAATATCGTATTCATCGCGATACTTAGTTTTATTGATCTCGTAAACCGCACCACGTTTTGGTTTTGGTATTTTTAGCTCGATAACTTTCCGTTTCGGAATCAATGAAATGAAAGATCCTTGGCTAAAAAGCTCTAGATAGTCAAGAATCGGTTTTTGTTGCAGAACCCAGATCAGATAGTTTTCAGTAATTTCACCGCTACTCAAATCAACTTTTTGCCAAACTCCAGGTCTCCATTCATCCCTATCGAATTTTTTTATTATTCCTCTTCCGCCTAAACCAGAAAAGCAAAGATCTCCTTTGTTAATCGGCTTGTTTGAGAATTTTATTCGCTCACCAAGGACAAGGGGATTGTCACCGATAAAGTCTAAATATTTTCTAAAAGTTTCTTCGTAAGCGATATTTGTTTCAGGATCCAGGTTGAGGGTTTGGCTTAAATTTATTGGCTTATGCAACATCAGAAAGATTTCTTGATTCTTTGTCGATAAAAGCAGTTGCCTTTTCTTCTGACTCTTCAATTGCCATTTCGACGGCCTGTTTGGCGGTTTCGAGGAGTTTTTCGCTTTTGGATTTTAGAGCGAAGCTTTCTTGGACTAGGGAGGAGATTTGAGATTGGGTTTTTGGGTCGATAACGGGAACTAAAACCTCTTCAATCTCACCAACTCGCCAGTGTAAAATGATCGATCCGCCGGCGTCACGCTCGGCTTGCATTTTGACTAATTTTGAATTGAGAACAAGCGTCAAATAATCAGGCAAAACCTTTTTCTTATCGCGAACCGTAAGGTGCAAAACAGCGCCAGATGTGATGAAGTTTGAATCTTTGCTCAAGCAATGAGCTTCTCCAACGCTGCCATCTTTAGAAAATAAAATCGTTTCAGCATTTGGCATCAAAGAGTCTAACTTGCTTTGATTTTCAGTGACGAAAGAGGTTTTAAGTTTTTTTTGTGGCTCGGTAATGCCAAATTTGTTGTAGTCGGCAACGCGCAAAAATGGCAAACCATCTTCGTTGTCAGAATATTCATCAGAGCCGGGCTCGATGGATTTCTTGATCGTAACCAATTCAGACAATTTTGCATGAGGTTGGGTTTTGATATGGTCGATTATCTCCTCATATTTCGGCTGGTAGTATTCGGCATCAAGTCGGCTGGTGGCCTGGAAGGATCTTTTGAAAGATTTGATGTTAGTGTTTTTGCTGCTTGGAGAAAAATTTTCTAAGCCAAGAGATTTGAGGAGTAAGGCTTCGGCTTTGGTGTAGAGGGATTTTGACTCATTTTCCTTCGTAATGGATAAATTCAGAATGTTTTCAACCGAATCCTGAAGCGCCTTATTTGCAACATAGACATCGAGTGTTTTCAAATCGTCAAGGTTCAGACCTTTCTGTATGGCTCCACGCTCCTTTCTCAATAACAAAGATCGTCCATATTTCGAATTGATGTAAACAAGCAGATAGGATGCGTTGATATTCCGCACCCTCAAAACAGTGCTTTTGCAGCTAAAAATTGCAGGAGTGTTTTCTTTACGAATGAGTGCGGCGTTTCCAAGTGTTCCAACAACGGAAACAAGAATGTCATTTTCCTTTAGAGCATACTTGGAAAGCCTTTCAAAATCTGACTTTGGAACATAAACGTTATCGTCATCCATTAACTTCATTTGCTTCACATCTTTACCACGAATGTAGCGATAAGTTTTGTCACTTGTGTAGTTATCAACTGTAAAAGCAGATCCAAACGGACCAATCAAAAAATTAGCAAGCGTTGATAAGGTGGAGCTATTTTTACTTTTCAGCTTGCTCTCGTATTGTAAGAACATTGGGCGGTAATACTCAGAGTCTAATCTGCCGCTATACTCCAAGCTACTCAACATCACCTCACTTATCTCCAGCCCTTCCAACAAAGCCCTGTATTTGGCTTCATCAAAAGGGCTTAGAGAAAAAAACTTAGTCGCTCCTTTTTAGCAAATTCGATGAAGGCTTCTGTGATGCCGTCTTTGGTTAATCCATCGTGATTGAAGAGATCATGTTTGACGATCAAATGCCCGTGAGTGTCGAGCTTTGGTGTGCCATCAGCGTTTTTAATGTAAATTTTATCACCTGAATTGTCTTTGCTTGGTTCTTGCATAGTAGCAAAGAAAATAGGGTAGTCGTCAATTTTTGGACAAAGCGCACCAGCTTTCTTGTCCTCATTCCACTTCTGCACAAATAACACGCTGGTTTTAGTTCCGGTGTGAGGTTTAAAAACATTCCCGTGAAGACCGACAACCGCTAAAATTCGGCATCTTTCTGCAATAAATTCGCGGATTTGTTTATCGGATGAATTGTTGAAGCGGCCTTGCGGAAGCACAACTGCCATACGTCCACCAGGTTTTAGAAAATTCAAATTTCTTTCAATAAAGAGAATATCTCGATCAACTTTGGTTTGGTATTTTCCATTTTCTTTTTTACCCAGCTCATATTTAGCAAGGATTCGGCTTTCCTTAACTTCTCCAGCAAAGGGAGGATTTGCCATCAAAACATCGAAACCAAAATCATGATTGTCGTCTTTTTTACTTCTGAGTTTTTTTAATTTTTTCCAGCCTTCTAGGTAGATATCGAGCCATCTTTCCTCTTTAGTGTTTTCATCCCAGCGTTCAAAATCTAGGGTATTTAAATGCAGAACATTGGTTTGGCCGTCGCCTGCAATCAGGTTCAAAGTTCTTCCAACTCGCACCGCTTTTTCATCGAAGTCGATAGCGAAGACTTTTTCTTGAACATAGTTTTCGCAACGCGCTGGTTTTTTCTCGGCTGTGAATAAGTGGCTTTTGCTTAAGCCTTCTTCATTCATAATTTTTTCCCAAACGTGGAAAATACCATGTACAGGAAACCCGCAACTTCCTGATGCAGTGTCTATTAGAGTTTCCTCTTCTTTCGGGTTTAGCATTTTAACGCACATGTCGATGACATAGCGTGGCGTGAAATATTGTCCTTTTTCGCCTTTGCTAGATTTGTTGATGAGGTATTCAAATGCTTCATCAACTACCTCGAGGTTTGAGTTGAAAAGCTTAATGGTTTCAAGTGAGGCAATACACACAGCCAGGTGGCTTTGGGTTAGTTGGATTTTTGCATCCTCAGAAAAAACGCCTTCCCATTTTCTTTTAGCTTTGTCGAAGAGGTCTTGGATTTTGGCTTTGAGCTCGCTTTCAGTGTCGCCATAATTTTTGAAAACCAGATGACGCTTTTTGTCACGTCCTGATTCCATCTCGTCATAAAGTTTGGTGAAGATAAGTTTAAATAGTTCTTCGAATACATCCACGCCAGCATTAGCTAGAACCTCATCCTCCATTTCCAGAATGATTCCTTTTAAGGTCTTTTTTTGATTAACTAATTTGTCGTGTTTAATCAGATCATCAATTGTCCAACGTTCTGCTAAAACATCGGAAAGTTTTTCAGTAGCATTTGGGATGTTTGGGATGTCTTCAAAGTAATTTGGATCTTTGCGGTGATAAAAAGAAATTTGCTCGCCATTAGTCCAAACTCCGATTGGTGCTCCAGTAGCGTTGCAGTAGCTTTTTAATTGCTCTTTACCGTCTTTGAGTTTTGGCTTTTTTAGCTCAACTAAAATATAAGCAGCGGTTGGATTATCTTTGTCAAAAATGCAAATATCGGCACGTTTTGTTTCGCGCCCAAAAACAACGCTATATTCAAGTTGAAGGCGTTTTGTTGGATAACCAAAATCTTCACTCAAGACCATCACAAAGAGTTGGCGCATGGTTTCTTCGGGAGTGAGCTTAATTTCTTTCTCGCGCACAAGGCAGTTGGTATAAAAACCAGTCTTACCTTCTTTGGCAAAAATTTTGTTTTCCAAAGCTTTGATTTTTGACTCGCTAAATTGAGTCAATTTGTAATCAGAATCCTTTAAGATCGTAGCTAAGTTTGTCATTTGGTAGTTTATTAATTTTTCCTATAAATTTCGTCCAAAGTTTTTCCGTCAGAAAGTTTCCAGCTCGTCCAACCATTTGCTGGTGAGCCTAAAATTATTTGTGCTGCTGTTGATGGACTGGTGAAGGGATAGTCTTCTTGCAGTTCGTAGAAAGCACCTTTTTCAACTAAGATTTTATCTTCAATCAAAGTGTTTCGAATCAAAGGAGGATGGGTTTCTTGAAATCTTTTAGAAATTTCTTTTGAGCATTTAGCGCCTTTAAAAACCACCAAACCTTCTTCGGTGTATCTTCCTTTTCCGTAACATCCTTTGCCACTCTTGCACTCAAAAATAAAATTATCTTTTTCGCTGCGCGCAATTTCTTGGAAAATGTTTAAACCTAAAACTGAAATCAAAACCGAAATGGTTTCAAAATTATCCATCAAATCAGCCTCAACGGATTCGCTTAAGTGAGGCTTTTTTGGTTTTGATTGCTCTGAGTTGTGAAGCTTACAGCGATTGGCTTTGGTAGCAATTTGGTAAAAAAGCCATTCAAGATATTTGACGTGTGTTTTGGTAAAGAAACCGGTTTTGGAAGTGAAGGCAATTGCGTATTCCCAGAAATCCATTCTGGCGTGATGCGTGTTTAAGCGCTGGATGAAGTTTTCGGTTTCGCCAATGTAAACTTCGGGCTTAGAGCTGTTT
Organism: Rickettsiales bacterium; assembly: GCA_044360285.1. Lineage (GTDB taxonomy): Bacteria > Pseudomonadota > Alphaproteobacteria > Rickettsiales > UBA1997 > UBA2645. The sequence goes on along the minus strand of JBIKKP010000002.1, from coordinate 1,068 downwards.
TGCGAATTTGCTGCCAAGACATAAACGCCAGGTGAGGCGAGGCTGTCTTTGCTGCGAGCGTAATCGATTCTTTTACGAGGTATGTAAGTAGCTTCGATTGTTCTGCTTGTGATGCTTGCGGTTCTGATTCCTTTTGGATCACCGTCTGGCAAAAATATCTCGATGGTTTTTGGTTTGCTTGGCATGGTTTGGCGTTTTTTTGCAAAAGTTCTTTCGGGTGTTTTTGGAAGGCGACTTTTCTATAAGCTGTTAGAATCGTTTTGCTGCAGAAAATTGCTTGGTGATAATTAGATCGGTTTTTAGCCAATTATTTTTCACTCAACTTTTCTTTAAAAAATTTGATGAAGGCTTTCAGTTTCGGCGAGTCGCTGCGACCTGATGGATAAACGATGTAGAATTTGGTTTGGTGAAGGATCTCGTAGTCGGGCAAAAGTTGCACAATCTTACCACTTTTAAGTTCGTCAGAAACATCGCGCGAAGATTTTAGGGTGATGCCAAGACCAAGCAAAGTAAGTTCTTTGATGATCTCGCCATTGTCGCATTTTATGTTGCCGTCGATTTTGTTGAGTTTGGTAATTTTTTTGGTTTTTATGTTACGGAATTCCCACGCTTTGTTTTCGCCAAAGATTATGCAGTTGTGGTTGAGCAGATCTTCCGGCTCTTTTGGTGTGCCGTGTTTTTTGAGATATTTTGGTGAAGCGCAGACGATTTTGTGATTGGAAGCAAGATGTGCGACCTCAAGATTTTCTTCTGAGGGAATTTGGATTCTGACTTGTAGGTCGTAGCCTTCTTTTATGATGTTAACCGGATTTTCGGTGAGGGTGATGTTGAGTTTTAACTTGGGATGAAGTGCTAAAAATTCTTCGAAATATGGGATTATGTGATATCTGCTGAAGTAGGGCGGGAGCACGATTTTCAGGACTCCGCTGATTTCTTTGCACTCATCAAGAAAGTCATTTAGGTGATCGACCTTTGTCATTATCTCCTCACAACGTTCAAAAAACTCTCTACCTTCATTTGTTAAATTTACTTCACGCGTCGTGCGAGCAAGAAGCTTCATATTTACCG
>JBIKKP010000071.1:0-2554 GCA_044360285.1 Rickettsiales bacterium | reverse complement strand
TGCCCATCATGGTGGTAAACAACAGAAAGAGTTTTTCAGGCGCATGCTTCGACAGGCTCAGCATGACTAGAAATTTTGCTCGATGCTGGGCGGGATTTGCAATCCCGCCCACTCGTTCATGCCGTTTAAAAATGCATGAACGAGTGGATCAGACTTTTTCAAAGGAGGTTTTTCCTAGAGCAACAACTCGCCCTCAATTGGCACAAACCTTGACGCCGCAGCAATCAACGAATCCGCAGTTAATTCTTTAACTCCGTAAACCTCCACCTCGACACCAAAATCATTGCGAATTTTCTGCACCAACAAATCGAAATCACCGTCGCCAGAAAGCAAAACAACTACGTCAGCGGCTTTCGCATATTCCATCACGTCAATGGTGATTCCAACGTCCCAATCTCCCTTCGCCGAGCCGTCAGAGCGCTGAATGAAAGGCTTCAACTTAATTTCAAAACCAATGCCGCGCAAAATGTTTTGGAACTGTTTTTGCTTTTCATCCGACCTGCCAATTGCGTAAGCGAAGGCGTTTACAACGTGACGATTTTCAGTCACTTTTTTCCAAAACGCGTTATAGTTGAAGTGGCGCTGGTGCTTCTGCTTTGTGGTGTAGTAGATGTTTTGCACATCAACAAAAATGGCGATATTTTTTGGAGCGGTTTTCAAGTTTTTTTCAAAAAAGATTAATGGAGCCACAAACTTAGCGCGGCCTTGCGATCTAATGCTAGGAGTGAAGCGAGTTTTTTTTGAATTGTGGCCGCCGCGGCCACAATCCAACCCTCTTTAGGCCTTGGGGCTGTTGGCTTCAAAAAAAATTCCGCAAAAATCACCTAAAATTGTGGGATCGATTTTTGTGAAAAAATGAAGTTTTTGGTGGGAGGAAAAAGTCTCAATGCTTGGGCGCAATTTGTAATCCCGCCCTTAACGTTCATGCCTTGGTTAGTTTGGCATGAACGGGTGGATCAGAGTTGCAAACTCCGCCCAGCAATTCCCTCTCTCCTACGAAATTCCGAAATAGTCATGCTGAGCCTGTCGAAGTATGCGGAACGCATCCCGTGAAGTTTAGACATGCTTCGACAGGCTCAGCATGACTAAACTAGTGAGTGGGAGTAAGTTATGATTTCTTCTCTGCTACAGCTTCTTCCTTCCGCTCCTACCCCCAACCAAGCGCGCCCTAGGCCGCAAGCTGCTGCCTCAACCCTCGCCAACTCAAATCACATCTTGAGGAATGGCTTTCATTTTTACACTCATCCTCAAGCTTGGCTGCAAAATCACTCGAACTGAAAAACAATTTATGATCAATCATCAAAAAAAATCCTCCTTCGTGGAATTCGTCACCCTCATGGCGCTTTACGTGGCGCTGATGGCGATGTCCATCGACATGGTTTTGCCGTCGCTTGCTTTGATGGGCGATGACTTCGGAATTGCTGACGAAAACCAGATGCAATATGTCATCGGTGTTTTGTTTTTGGGCTTCACTTTTGGGCAAATAATTTATGGGCCCTTAGCGGATAGTTTTGGTCGCAAGCCTACTGTTTATTTGGGTCTGACCATTTTTGCGCTTGGAAATATCTTGAGTATCACGGCGCAAGATTATTCAACGATGCTGCTGGGCCGCTTTTTGCAAGGCTTCGGAGTGGCGGCGCCACGAATTGTCAGCATTGCAATTATTCGCGATCTCTACACTGGTCGCGAAATGGCGCGGGTGATGTCGTTTATCATGACAATTTTTATCATCATTCCCGTGATTGCGCCAAGCATTGGCCAGGCTTTGTTGATGATTGTTAGTTGGCGTTTTCTTTTCGGAATTTTTTTTGCAGCAGCAATCATCGCAACAATTTGGACGTTTGTTCGTTTGCCCGAAACCCTGAAAAAACAAGACGTGCGGCCGTTTAATTTGCCAACAATTTGGAAAGATTTTTTGGTCGTCATTGGAAATAAATTTTCACTTGGTTACACAATTTGCGCTGGCCTGGTTTTTGGCGCGCTGATTGGCTACTTGGCTTCAAGCCGCCAAATTTTTCAGGATTATTTTCAGGCTGGAAAAATGTTTCCAATTTATTTTGGAATTTCCGCGCTCTCAATTGGCGTGTCGTCGATTGTGAATTCGATGATTGTGCGCAAGTACGGCATGAAATTGATCTGCCATTACGCGTTGATTTTGATGATGGTGATGTCGGCGTTGATGATTTTGATTTCACTTTCCAATCACCAGGAAGTGCCACTTTGGCAATTTATGGTTTTCGCTGTGATCACTTTTTTTGCCCTTGGAATGCTCTTTGGAAATCTTAACGCGCTGGCCATGGAACCAATGGGACACGTTGCCGGAGTAGCCGCCGCAGTGACTGGCTGCTTATCTTCTGGAATTTCCGCGGTGATTGGAACTGCAATTGGCCAATACTACAACAACACATTAACGCCGATATTTTTTGGTTTTTTGTTGCTGACAAGCGCAGCGTTTTTGCTGCAGTTTTGGTTGGGGAGACAGAAATGAAACTCTACGGAATTAAAAATTGTGACACCGTCAAGAAAGCGATGAAATGGCTGGCGGATAATGGCG
>JBIKKP010000047.1:0-8695 GCA_044360285.1 Rickettsiales bacterium | reverse complement strand
CAAAAATTCCCGTCTTTTTTGTGCGTCATTTTTGATCTGATTTTTTGAGTGATTTTGTGTTGATTGATTGAATTTGTATTTTTCACCCTCACCCCAGCCCTCTCCCCTCAAGGGAGAGGGAGTTCCAACCAAATTTTGTTTAGCTTTTTAGTTGAACAAAAACTCGATTGAAGCCTTCGCTCGGGCGGGATTTGCAATCCCGCCCGCAGGTTCATGCAAAGATTTTCCGTAAATTCGGAGATTTAAAATTGCATGAACATCCAGGCGGGATTACAAATCCCGCCTGAGCGAAGGGCCGGGGTGAGGGTGAAATAAATTATTCAACAAAAACCAATTGCTAACATCAGACAAACGAAACTAGCCTGCCGCACCCTTTTCAAAAGCACGTGCAAAAATAAATGCCTCAAAAATTTAAACTTCATTCCAAGTTCGCTCCGGCAGGAGACCAGCCAACAGCAATCAAACAGCTGGTTGACGGCCTCAACGAACATAAAAAAGATCAGGTTTTGCTTGGAATCACCGGCTCGGGAAAGACGTTTACAATGGCCAACATCATTCAGCAAACGCAGCGGCCAACAATGATCATGGCGCACAACAAAACGCTGGCCGCGCAGCTCTATGGCGAGATGAAGGAATTTTTTCCAGAAAACGAAGTTGGATATTTCGTGTCGTTTTACGATTACTACCAGCCGGAAGCTTACGTGCCTAAGACCGACACTTACATCGAAAAAGATTCTTCAATTAACGAACAAATTGATCGCCTGCGCCACGCCGCCACCCGCGCGCTTTTCGAGCGTCGCGACACAATTGTGATTGCTTCGGTGTCTTGTATTTACGGCATCGGCTCGCCGGAATTTTATTCGAAGATGGTTTTGCGCCTACGCTCGGGCGAAGAAATCAACCGCCAAAAACTTTTGCTGCGCCTTGTTGATCTGCAGTACGAGCGCAACGACATTGAATTTTCGCGCTGCACTTTTCGTGTAAAAGGTGATGTTGTTGATATTTTTCCTTCGCACTTAGACGACCGCGCCTGGCGCATTTCAATGTTTGGCGACGAGATTGAAGAAATTTCTGAGTTCGATCCGCTCACCGGCGAAAGCTTCGGAAAGCTTGAGAATGTAGCAATCTACCCATCTTCCCACTACGTCACGCCGCAAGACACTTTGAAGGGTGCAATTTCGCAGATTAAAAACGATTTGTCGATTCGTGTGAAAGAACTTGAAGCGCAAAATCTGCTGGTCGAAGCGCAGCGCCTCAATCAACGCACGACTTACGACATGGAAATGTTGCTCACTGTTGGAAGTTGCAAAGGCATTGAAAATTATTCGCGCTACTTAACCGGACGCCCGGCTGGCGCGGCTCCGCCAACTTTGTTCGAATATCTTCCACAAGATGCGTTGCTTTTTGTTGACGAAAGTCACGTATCAATTCCCCAAATTGACGGCATGTATAAAGGCGACTTCGCGCGTAAATCAAACCTCACGCAATTTGGATTTCGCCTGCCCTCAGCCCTCGACAATCGTCCGCTGAAATTTGCCGAGTGGGAGGCGTTCAAGCCGCAAACCATCTACGTTTCGGCAACTCCAGCAAAATATGAATTGCAGAAAACTGGGGGAGAATTTGCCGAACAAATTATTCGTCCAACGGGATTGCTTGACCCGGTTTGCGAAATTCGGCCAGCGCAAAATCAGGTGAAGGATTTGCTCGTTGAGATCAAGAAGGTGACGGCTCGTGGCTTTCGAACGCTGGCGACAACTTTGACGAAAAAAATGGCCGAAGATTTAACCGATTACTTAAATGATAACGGAGTTTCGGTGGTCTACATGCACTCCGACGTTGATACGCTTGATCGCATCGAGATCATTCAAAATCTGCGTTTGGGAAAATATGATTGTTTGATTGGGGTGAACTTGCTTCGTGAAGGTTTGGATATTCCTGAATGTGCGTTGATGGCAATTCTTGATGCGGATAAGGAAGGTTTTTTGCGTAATGAAACCTCGCTGATCCAGACAATTGGCCGCGCGGCGCGGAACTCGGAAAGTAAGGTGATTTTGTATGCCGACAAAATGACTAAGTCGATTGATGCTGCGCTGGCAATCACGGAGCGGCGCCGCAAGATTCAAATCGCTTACAATAAAAAACACGGCATCACGCCAACGACCACGAATAAAGCGCTGGGATCAGCGTTAGCCAATCTCTACACCAAAAAGCTTAGTGAAGAAGATGAGGCTTTGGTAAAAAAATCTTACGGAAAAAAAGATATTGATGCGCTGAAGAAACAAATGTTGGAAGCAGCCGCAAACCTTGATTTTGAACGCGCCGCGGCACTTCGTAATGAGATTAGGAAGATTGAGAGTTTGATGTTGGTTTAGGTGCGTTGTCGTCACTTATGCTCGGGCGGGGTTTGCAACCCTGATCCGAAACGTTCATGCAAATTCAGGTTACAAATTGCATGAACGTGCAGGCGGCATTACAAATGCCGCCTGAGCGGCTGGGACAGGCTCAGCATGACTCTATGCTCGGGCGGGGTTTGCAACCCCGCCCGGACGTTCATGCAAATCCAGGTTTACAAATTGTATGAACGTGCAGGCGGCATTACAAATGCCGCCTGAGCGGCGCGGTGGCGGTGGTTTTTGAAATTAAAAAACCTCAGTAAGAAATTTTTTCGCCAAACCAAGCCCACCGTCGTAATTTTTTGTTTGTGGATTTGTGGCAAAATCCATCGCTTCACCAATTGGCAGTAAAGCCGGGCAGTGGTGGTTAATTTCGCCAAGAAGAAGATTTTTGGAATCACCTAGTAAAATAAAATCAGCGCCAAGTTCCATCGAGGTGCGGTATTCCTGGCTTAACTCGTTGTTGAGCACTTGCAAAATTTTGTTTGTTTTTTGTTCAAGCGACTTTTGTTCATCTTCGCTTAAAGCTTGCACAGGCAATGAAATAGCCATGCCGCCGCTATAGCAGGTGGTGAAATTATTTTCCAAATCTTGCAGATTTTTTCGAAAAACTTTTGTCGCGGCGTAAAATTTCTTCTGCGCATTTTTTAGAAAAATTACACGCACATCGCCTTGCAAAATTCCTTCCAAAAATGGTTGGGCCAAAACCTTGTAGTTATAGATTTCAAGGGCTACGGCGGTAATTTCTGCTGCAGAAAAATCAGCGATAATTTTCGTCAAATCTTGATGATTTGGACTTTGCACAAAACATAAAATTTTGACGATTTCTTCAAGATTTTTGGAAGCGAGATCACCGCTGATTTTGTAAATCTGCGTTGCTTTCAATTCAGAAATTTTGCTGTTTTTTATTTTCTCCAAATTGGCACCAGCGCTGACAAATTCTAGCGCAAAGACCCCAAGAGATTGGGCCGACTCTTTTGGTTTTATGACAACTTTAGGCGATTTTTTTTCGCCAAAAATTTCTTCGTAAGTTTTTTTCATCGCAAAAATCTTTGCCGAAAAATTTTCTTCTAAAAGCTTGAAGGAAGCGGTTGGAGTGGCAATTTTCTCTTGCAAAATTTCATCAATTTTGTGCGGAATTTCTTTGTCCAGAAGTCCAACTGGAGCGTTGAAATTTTTGCCAGGAAACGCGGCAGAAATTTTTTGCAAAACCTCATCAACATTATGATTTCCAAGCGGCGGAAAGGGTTTTTTCATTGGCTCTAGGCGCTGCACAATTTGCGCAAAATCACTTCTTTTGATTAGCTGTTTTTGCGGTTGTTTTGACAGATATTTTGCAACTTCTTCATTTTCTAAACCAGCCAACGCCGCCAAGTCCTTAGCTGCTGCAAGCGAGGCAATTTGGCGATTTTTTTCTTTGAATTTTTCAACAATTTTTTCGTCAAAATTCAGCGCCAAAACCGACAAATTTTCGGGTAATTTTTCTTCCAAAATTTCCAAATTTTCGCTCAAATCGTAAGCGTAAACCTCGTATCCAAGCTCAAGCGCCGCAAGCATATAGGCCAAAGTGGTATTTTTACCAAGATGCATTTTGGCCGTGGATTCGTTGATGATAAAAAGGATTTTTGCTTTCATTTTCTGGTTCAAATAGCGCTGTGGCGGCGCTTAGAACGCCTAGCTTGCAATTAAGTAGCGGGTTTTTTAAAACGCCGCGCCCGCATTTTCTTTAAAAAATTTAAATCGAAATCATGACTAAAGAGTTGCTTTCTGCAAGCTCGCCGTTGTTTAGCGCAAACGTAATTTTCATCAACGAGCTTTATCAAAAATTTTTACAAAATCCTGCATCGGTTGACGCAAGCTGGGCAAGATATTTCAGCGAAAATCAAGACGAAGTTAAGTCGGTTTTAGTTGATTACCAAGGTCCATCTTGGGGCAAGCGCGGCCTTAAGGTTGTTGGATCTAGCGAGTTTGACATTTCGTCAAATGCTCCAAAAGAAGCACCAAAAAATGCGGCTAAAGCTGCTCCTGTTGCGGCAGGAAAAGATTTAAACATTCGCGTTAAAGCTTTGGTTTCTGCTTACAAAAGATTTGGACATTTAGAGGCCGACCTTGACCCGCTTGGCTTGGCAAAAAGATGCGCGGTTGCTGAGCTTGATCACAAATATCACGATATTGACGACGCTGACCTAGAAAAAACCGTCGATTTCGCCGGCCAAAAAGCAACGATTTCGCAAGTTATTTCGCACCTTCGTTTCATTTATTCGAACAAAGTTGGTTGCGAATTTGACTACATCACCAACAGCGAACAAAAAGAATGGTTGTCGGCGCAAACAGAAAACACGCTGCTTGCCGAGCTTTCGAAAGACGAAAAAATCAAAGTTTTGTCGGAAGTAATTCGCACCGAAAAATTTGAACAATTTTTGCACAAACGCTTCCCGGGCGCAAAAAGATTTTCGGTTGAAGGTGGGGATGCTTCAATTGCTTGCGTTGAAAAAATCATTGACGTTTCTGCCAAAACTGGTGTCAAAAAAATTGTTGTTGGAATGGCTCACCGTGGCCGTCTGAACGTTCTCACCGGCGTGATGGGAAAACCTTACCACCAGCTGATTGCCGAATTTAAAGGAACGCCTGGAATGCCTGAAGGTGTGACCAAATCGGGTGACGTGAAATATCACATGGGCTATGCGTCAAGCCGCCAAATTGCTGGAAATAAAATTGATCTTTCTTTGTGTTTTAACCCTTCGCATTTGGAAGCGGTGAACGTTGTGGCTGCTGGCCGCATTCGTGCAAAACAAGATTTGATGAAAGATGAAAGTCGTCTGCAAGCCATGGCGCTTTTGATTCACGGTGATGCCGCTTTTGCTGGCCAAGGTTCGGTTGCGGAAAGTTTAATGATGAATGGCGTTTCTGGCTATGACACTGGCGGTGTGATGCACGTGATTATCAACAACCAAATTGGTTTTACCGCCAATCCAAATGACTCGCGCTGCACAACTTATGCGTCGGATTTGGCGAAAGTAATTGAAGCGCCAATCTTTCACGTGAATGGCGACGATGTTGAGGCGGTGATTCGCGTTTCAAACATTGCAATGTTGTATCGCCAGGCGTTCAAAAAAGACGTGGTAATTGACGTGATTTGTTATCGCAAATATGGTCACAATGAAGGCGACGAGCCGCTCTATACCCAGCCGGTGATGTATAGCAAAATCAAAGACCATGCTTCTTTGGAAAAAATTTATTCACAAAAATTAATCGCTGAGGGTTCAATTTCAGAAGCTAATTACCAAAAAATGGTAAGTGATTTTGAAGCGCTTTTGTCGGCAGAATTTGACAAAGCAGCGACCTACAAACCAACCGAAGCAGATTGGTTGAAAGCAGAGTGGAAGCACATCAAAGACGGTGACGACACTTTGCCAAAAACTGCGGTGGATCAAAAAATTCTCAAAAATTTGATTGCAAAAACTAGCGAAGTTCCAAGTGGTTTTAACGCAAATCCAAAAATCGTAAAACAGCTTGAAGCCAGAAAAGAAGCGGTTGAAGCGGGCAGTGCAATTGACTGGGGCTGTGCTGAAAATTTGGCTTTTGCGTCACTTTTAAACGAAGGATTTCCTGTTCGAATCACCGGTCAAGATTCTGGTCGCGGCACTTTCTCGCATCGTCACTCGATTTTGCATGATGCCAAGAGCGGCGAGCGTCATAACCTGTTTGCTGGTTTGGCTAATAAGGCAAAATATGAAGTTTATGACTCAGTTTTGTCAGAATATGGCGTGCTTGGTTTTGAATATGGCTATTCGCTTTCAATGCCAAACGGTCTGACAATTTGGGAAGCGCAATTTGGCGATTTTGCTAATGGTGCGCAGATTATTTTTGACCAATTTATTGCTTCATCAGAAGTGAAGTGGTTGAGAAAATCTGGCTTGGTCATGCTTCTGCCGCATGGTTTTGAGGGTCAAGGTCCAGAGCACTCTTCAGCACGACTTGAGCGTTATTTGCAAGCTTGCGCCGACAATAATTTACGTGTGGTAAACATCACCAATCCGGCAAATTTCTTCCACGCTTTGCGTCGTCAAATTCACAGTAAAGATCGTAAGCCGTTGGTGGTGATGTCGCCAAAATCGCTGCTTCGTCACAAGTTGGCGACTTCAACTTTGGAAGAATTTTCGACAGAAAATTTCCGCACAGTAATTGGTGAAACCGCGTCAATTGCCGCTGCAGAAAAAGTTCGTAAAGTTGTTTTCTGCTCAGGAAAAGTTTACTACGATTTGTTCGAAGCGCGCGAAGCCGCTAAAATCAATGATGTAGCCCTGGTTCGCCTTGAACAACTTTATCCATTCCCAGCGCAAGAAATTGCCGCTGAGTTGAAAAAATATAAAAACGCCGAAGTGATTTGGTGCCAAGAAGAGCCAAAAAATATGGGCGCTTGGAAGTTTGTTGATGATTTGATCGAAGAAGTTTTGGTTGGAATCAGACACAAATTTGCTCGTGCAAAATATGTTGGCAGAATCGCTTGCGCATCGCCAGCAACGGGCTACGGCTCATATCATGCGCGTGAGCAGAAGAAATTAATTGACGAGGCGCTCGGCTAATTTAGTTTTTTCAAAACCATCAAGCCCAACTCATTCACCACGTGACGAAGGACAGACTAAAAGAGGAAATCAGCCTCTATAAATTGCTGATGACGATTGCTTCGGCGATTGTGACCTCGATCTCGGGGTGGTTATTTAAAAATATCGACAAGGTTTTATCGGTGAACGGTGTGTTTGCATCCTGCAGCTTGATAACTTTTTTGCTGATAGCCGTTTTTTTTCTAACCAAGATTAACACCAAAATTAAGGAGTTGGATTATGAGTAGCGCTGGCGAAATCATAGCAAATACGCTTTTGTTTCTAAGCCTTATGACCTTCGCGGTTATGTGCTTCTGGACAATGCACAACCTCGATCGCGACCACAAAAAGCCAAAACACAAAACCAAAAAAGCTTAATTATAAAAAAATATGACCATCGAAATTAAAGTTCCCGCCCTTGGAGAATCAGTATCGGAAGCAGCAATTGCCAAGCTTCACAAAAAAGTTGGTGACGCGGTTAAAGCTGACGAAATCATCGTTGAACTTGAAACTGACAAAGTGACGCTTGAAGTGAACGCGCCGGCAAATGGCGTGATTTCTGCTTTGAATGTGAAGGAAGGCGACAACGTAAAAGTTGGTGATTTGATTGCGTCAATGCAAGAGGGTGGAGCTGCAGTTAAAGTTTCTCCAGCCGCTCCAGCTGCAGCTCAAGCTGCTGCACCAACTGCGCAAAATTCTGGAAATTCTCATCCACTTTCACCAGCGCCAAAAAAACTCGCTGCTGAAAATAATATCGACGCTGCAAAAATTTCTGGTTCAGGAAAAGATGGCCGTGTGACTAAAGGCGATGTTCTTGAGGCTGTTGCTAATGGCCCCGCAGCATCTGCTCCAGCCGCTCCAAAAGCCGCGGGTGATAAGCCAACTGAGCGCGTGAGAATGTCTAAACTGCGCCAAAAAATTGCGCAGCGCCTGAAAGAATCACAAAATACCGCGGCAATTTTGACCACTTTCAACGAAGTGGACATGACCGAAGTAATGGCTTTGCGTGCGCAATATAAAGACGCTTTCGAGAAGAAGCATGGCGCAAAATTGGGCTTCATGTCTTTCTTCGTAAAAGCTTGCGTGACTGCGCTAAAAGAGATTCCAGCGGTTAATGCGGAAATTGATGGAACTGACATCGTATACAAAAATTTCTACGACATTGGCGTGGCCGTAGGCTCACCGCAAGGTTTGGTTGTTCCAGTTCTTCGTGATGCTGATGCGCTAAATTTGGCGCAAATTGAAAAAGGTATTGCCGACCTTGGCAACAAGGCCCGCGAAGGAAAATTGACTTTGCCTGATTTGGCTGGTGCAACTTTCACCATTTCAAATGGCGGCGTTTACGGCTCATTGATGTCGACTCCAATCATCAACCCTCCGCAATCAGCAATTCTTGGCATGCATAAAATCCAGGAACGTCCAATGGTTGTTGGCGGCGAAATCAAAATCCGCCCAATGATGTATTTGGCTTTGTCTTACGACCACCGCATCATTGACGGCAAAGAAGCGGTCACCTTCTTGGTTCGCATCAAAGACCTTCTTGAAGATCCGCGTCGTTTGGTGCTTGATTTATAGTTTGATTTACCGAGCAAAAATAAATCAAAAAAAGGCGGGGCCAAAAACCCCGCCTTTTTTTGTTTCTGAATTTAGCAAATATCACGTTTCAAAAAAAATCGAGTTATGCTGAGGCTGTCGAAG
>JBIKKP010000025.1:0-24955 GCA_044360285.1 Rickettsiales bacterium | reverse complement strand
AAAATACAGATCGAAAATCAACTACTTCACTAACATCTTATCAGCATTACTTGCTTACATGCTAAACCCTAGCAAACCTAGGATTTGCTTGAATCGAGTTGGGGTTGCTTAAGCGTTATTGGGGTTAGTCTAGGCTTGATGCTGGGCCTGGTTTGTAACCGCGCCCACAGGTTCATGCCAATTAAAACAATGCATGAACGTTTCGGGCGGGATTGCAAATCCCGCCCAGCTCTGAGAGTGAGTCATGCTGAGCCTGTCGAAGCATGGCGCTGTTCACCACCCTTCGACAGGCTCAGGGTGACCAAAAAAACCGTCGTATTTTTCAGCCCCCCGGTCTCGTCATCCTTGGATGCGCAGCATCCGAGGATCTCGTGCGTTTTAGCGTTAAACAAAAAGAGATTCTCGAAGCCTATGGCTTCAAGGGTGACGGTTGGTTTTTCTTAAGGATGGCTTCGAAAAATCGTCGTATTTTTCAGTTTTAAATCTCCCGGTGCGAGGCCTGGAAAATCTAGGCGCATAAATTTTTTCTCCGCAAAAAAATCGAAAATTTTTTGGTAATTTTGGCGCTGCGAATCATCAAGGATTATTGCCCCGCCTGGAGCTAGCGCCTCAATTGCATTTCTTGCGCAGGCAAATCTCTTCAGCGAATCAACGATAATAAAATCGAATTTCTTGCCAGAATTTTTAGGAAAATTTTCGTAAAGTTCATTTTCCAAACCATCTTCCATCAGCGTAATTTCTGCGTTTAAATTTTCTTGCTGCAGTTTTTCTTCAATGATTTCACGCCACATCTGGCGCGTTTCCAGACTTGTCACTTGCGCAACTTTTTTGGCAAAAAATAACGTTGACGCGCCGCAGCCAAATTCAAAAACGCGGTGATTTTTTTGCAGATTTTTTAAGAGGAAATCGATGGCGCCGTAGGTCATCCAAGGAATTGGCGCGCCGTGCTGATCTTGCGAAAAGTTATCGAGGAAAGATTTTTTCCAACTTTCGTGATGTTTGTGAATTTCCTCGCGAAGCTTCATTAACGCATCTCTACGCCGTTTTTGCGTAAGAAATCTTTTGCTTGCGTAAGCGAAAATTCTTTGAAGTGAAAAATTGATGCAGCAAGCACTGCTGAGGCGCCAGCGTTTAATCCGTCAAGCAAATGCTCCAATTTTCCAACGCCGCCCGACGCAATTACTGGAATTGAAACTTGCGAAGTGATAGCCGCAAGCAGCTCTAAATCATAGCCAGACTTGGTTCCGTCTTTATCAATTGAGGTCAGTAAAATTTCCCCAGCACCAAGTTCTTGCGCTTTTTTTGCCCAAGCAATTGCGTCAATTCCTGTCTCTTTTTTTCCGCCATGCGAAAAAATTTCGAAATTTCCTGCGGAATTTTTCTTAGCATCAATTGCCACAACCACGCATTGCGCGCCGAATTTGCGCGATGCTTGCGAAATTATTTCGGGATTTTTTATCGCTGCGCTGTTGATTGAAACCTTGTCGGCGCCGCACTGTAAAAGGTTATAAATGTCTTCAACTTCTTTGACGCCGCCGCCAACGGTGAAGGGAATAAAACAAACTTCGGCAACTTTTTTGACCATTTCCAACATCGTTGCGCGATTTTCTTGTGAGGCGGCGATGTCAAGAAAGCACAGCTCGTCGGCGCCTTGCTCATAGTAGAATTTTGCTTGCGCCACCGGGTCGCCGGCATCGAGTAAATTTTCAAAACTGACGCCTTTGACCACGCGGCCGTCTTTGACGTCGAGGCAGGGAATTAATCGAGGTTTCAGCACTAGATCATCCTTTTGATTACGTCGTTTTCTGGATTTTTATCGAAGAAGCGATGCTTGATTGCGCCAAGAACGTGGAAAACGATTAGACCTAAGATGCTGTAAGCGGCGATCTCGTGCGTTTCAGCAAAAATCATGCCAATTTCAGGATTTTTTTCGACAAGGAAAGGAAGTTCGATGCCAAAAAAATGCACCGGATAACCAAAATAATTCGACATCAAATAGCCAGAAAGTGGAACGATAATCATCAGCAAATAAAGGCCGAAATGGACAAAGTGCGCGGCAATTTTTTCCCAATTTTCTAGCGAAGCGGGAAGGTTTGGAGCCTTGAAGGCAAGGCGATTAACGATGCGAACAAAAATCAAAACCAGCGCCAGCGCACCAAGTGACTTGTGCAATCCATAAACTTCCATGCGATTTGGCGCGTCTTTTGGCAGAAATTCATGCATGTAAATTCCAAGGCCAAGTAGGAACAAAATGAGGATAGCCATGCTCCAGTGTAGGATGCGCGAGGTGAGGGGATATTTCATAATTTTTGAATTGGTTAAGGAATTAAGAAGCTCGTCATCCTTTCCCACAACTCGTCATCCTTGAAGCCGTAGGCTTCGAGGATCTCGTTTTGTTCAACGCTAAACGCACGAGATCCTCGAATTGCTACGCAATTCAAGGATGACGAGTTGGGGGAAAGGGGGGTGACGGTTTTTTTAAACCACGCCGCTTTTCAAGCAGTCGTGAAGATGCAAAATCCCCACAACATTTTTTGTCTCATTTAAAACAAAAAGGCTGGTGATGGATTTTTTATTCATTAACGCCACAGCTTCAACAGCCAGAGCGCCTGGTGAGGTTGTGATTGGATTTTTTGTCATCACTTCCTGCGCATTATGTTGCAAGAAATTCTGATCAATATGACGGCGCAAATCGCCGTCTGTAATGATACCAAGCAGCTTGCCAGAATCATCGCAAACGCCGGTGCAGCCCAAGTGTTTTGAAGTCATTTCAAGTAAAACTTCCGGCATTTTTTGTGAAAATTTTACCAACGGAACTTGCGCATTTTTGCGCATTAAATTTTCGACAGTTAAAAAAGCAGCGCCCAATTTTCCGCCTGGGTGAAACACGCCAAAGCCTTCAGAATTAAAGCCGCGTGCCTCAATCAAACTGACGGCCAAAGCATCGCCAACAGCTAACATCATTGTTGTGGAAGTGGTTGGTGCGTTGATTTTATTGGCTTCAGGAATTTCTGGCAAAATAAGTGCAACGCTGCTTGCCCGTGCCAACTCAGATTCGGCGCGGCGCACCAGGCCAATTACCGGGATTTCGAAACGTTTGCAGTAATAGATGATATCTTTGAGTTCCTTCGTTTCGCCAGAGTTGGAAAGAAGAATCACCACGTCATCTTGCGTAATCATGCCAAGGTCGCCGTGGCTTGCTTCGCCTGGATGGATGAAGAATGATGGTGTGCCAGTTGAGGCGAAAGTTGCGGCGATTTTATTGGCGATGTGGCCAGATTTTCCCATGCCGCTGATGATGGCGCGACCCTTGCAATTCAAGATCAAATCAACTGCGGCGCTGTATTTTTCGTCGAAAAAATTGAGCAGCGATTGCAGTCCCAAAATTTCGGTTTCGATGGTTTTTATAGCCGAAATCTGGTAAGTTTTTTTGTCTTGCATATTTTTTTGCTGTCTTGAACTTGCCGCCGTTTAGCCTTGATTTTATTGGCCTCGCAGGGTTTTTAAATTTTTTTTAATTTCAGTTATGACTCTAAAAGAGCAAGAAATTTTCCAGGAATTTGTTGATGCGAAGGCGATTTTAACCGGACATTTTATTCTTTCCTCTGGCCTTCATTCCGACACTTATATGCAATGCGCGCGCGTTTTGATGCAGCCGCAAAGGGCAGAAAAATTATGCAGCGCTTTGGCGCAAAAAATTACCGCGCGCCTTGGCAAAAATTTCGCCGATATTGTCTTTGCACCAGCAATGGGCGGCGTTGTCGTTGGTTATGAAATGGGCCGCCAACTTGCTTTACCAACAATTTTTTGCGAAAGAGTTAACGGAGTTTTCGAACTTCGCCGCGGTTTTGAGCTGGAAAAAGATGCGCGCGTTTTAGTGTTGGAAGATGTCATAACAACAGGCAAATCCTCGCTTGAGACCTATGAGCTGATTAAAAAACTTGGTGGCAAAATTGTTGCAGAAGCTTCCTTAGTTGATCGTTCAAATGACGACAAACTTGAAGAAAAAATGGGCGTTCCAGTGATTTCGCTTCTGAAAATCAATGTAGAAACTTTTGATGAAAATAACGTACCAGCTCGCTTGCAAGGCGTTCCAGCAATTAAGCCAGGCAGCAGATTTCTTAAATAGTTATGAACAATCTCGAAGCACTATTTTCCAATAAAAACGACCTGAAAATTTCTTTCGAATTTTTTCCGCCAAAAACGGAAGAAATGGAGATGAAGCTGTGGGAAGCAATTTCGGTTTTGAAAAATCTTTCGCCGAGTTTTGTTTCTGTCACCTACGGCGCCGGCGGTTCAACGCGGGAAAGAACGCACTCAACAATTGAGCGAATCATCAAAGAAACCGACCTAAAACCCGCTTCGCACTTAACTTGCGTTGCTGCTTCCAAAGAAGAAGTCCATGAAATTTTACGCAATTATTGGGAAATGGGCGTGCGTCATATTGTGGCTTTGCGTGGTGATATGCCTGCTTCCAGCCCGAATTACCAGTTGCATAAAGATGGCTACAAATATGCCAACGAGCTTGTTGCTGGCATAAAAAAAGTTGCCGATTTTGAGATTTCTGTTGCTGGCTATCCCGATAAACACCCGGAAGCAAAAAGTTTTGCTGAAGATATCGATAACCTTAAACGCAAGGTAGATGCGGGTGCAAACCGCATCATCACCCAGTTTTTCTTTGATGCCGACAGTTATTTTTCCTTCGTCGATAAATGCCGCAAAGCTGGGATCAATGTGCCCATCGTGCCAGGCATCCTGCCGGTCAGCAACGTCAAACAGACGCGGCACTTTGCTAAAATGTGCGGCGCAAAAATTCCGAAATGGATGGACGAGCTATTTGAGGGGCTTGACGATAAACAAGACATGCGCCAATTAGTTGCAGTTATTGTTGCAACAGAAATTTGTCGCATCTTGCGCGAGGGTGGTGTTAATGACTTCCACTTTTATACTCTCAACCGTTTCGAGCTTACTGGCGCCCTCTGCCATATGCTTGGCGTAAGAAGTTAAGCAGCCTTAAATAATTTTAAAAAACTCAAAATGCCTAAAGAAGACCTCCTCTCGATGGATGGAACAATCATGGAAGTTTTGCCTGATACGCAATTCATCGTCGAACTCAGCAATGGCCACAAAATCATTGCTTACGCCTCAGGCAAAATCAAAAAAAACAAAATCAGGATTTTGCGTGGCGACTCGGTTGAAGTTGAAATGACAACTTACGACCTCAGCCGTGGCCGCATTGTGCGCCGTAAGTCTTAAGATCGAATCCTAAAATTTTTCATCAGCTCGCGCAGATTTCTCTTAATAAAGGGAAGGCTTCGCGAGCTGAAGCACTTTAATGTTTTCCACAATTAGATGAAAAATCTTCTCATCGTCGAATCTCCGGCAAAAGCAAAAACCATCGGCAAATATCTGGGTAAGGACTATAAAGTTCTCGCTTCCTTTGGTCATATTCGCGACTTGCCAAGCAAAGACGGATCGGTTGAGCCAGATAAAGATTTTGCCATGCATTATCAGGTTTCAACCAGGTCAGCGAAGCATGTGAAGGAAATTGTCGATGCTGCCAAGCTTTGCAGCAAGTTGATTCTCTCACCCGATCCTGATCGCGAAGGTGAATCAATTGCCTGGCACGTGTTGGAAGTTTTAAAGGCAAAAAAAGCGATTAAAGCTTCAACAAAAGTTGAGCGCGTCGTCTTCAACGCAATTACTAAAAATTCAGTTTTGGAAGCAATCAAAGCTCCGCGCGAAATTGATATGGATTTGGTCAACGCCCAGCAGGCTCGCCGCGCTTTGGATTATCTCGTTGGTTTCACACTTTCGCCAGTTTTGTGGCGTAAATTGCCAGGAAGCAGATCAGCTGGGCGCGTTCAGTCTGTTGCTTTGCGCCTGATTTGCGATCGCGAAGATGAAATTAACGCCTTCAAAAGCGAAGAATATTGGGACATCAAGCTTGGCCTTGAAAGCACAGCCACAAAGTCTGGAAAGTTTGATGCAACTGTCTTTGAGATTGAAGGCAAGAAGCTTGAGAAGTTTTCAATCACCAACGAAAAACAAGCGCTAGCAATTAAAAACGCGCTTGAAGGCAAAAAATACGAAGTCACTTCAATTACCAAAAAACAAGCGAAGCGCCGCTCAAATCCTCCTTTCATCACTTCATCGCTGCAACAAGAAGCAGCGCGCAAATTGGGATTTTCGGCAAGCCGCACAATGATGACCGCGCAACGTTTATATGAAGGCATCGAAATTGACGGCACAGCGCAAGGTTTGATTACTTACATGAGAACCGACTCGGTTGAAATCACGCCAGAAGCAATAAAGACAATGCGTGAGGCAATTGAAAATCTTTACGGCAAAAAATATCTGCCGGAAGTGCAAAATGTTTTCAAAAGTAAAATCAAAAATGCGCAGGAAGCCCACGAAGCCATACGCCCAACCGACTTTTCGCTTAGCCCACAAAAGGTAAAACAATATCTCGATGACGCGCAATTCGCGCTCTATGACTTGATTTGGAAGCGTACTTTGGCCTCACAAATGGCTGACGTAATTTTTGATCAAGTTGTTGCCGAAATTGTCACCATCCCAAGCTACGCCAAGGCGCGCGCCACCGGATCAACAATTAAATTTGACGGTTTTTACAAAGTTTATCGCGAAGATCGCGATGAAGGCGAAAGCGACGAAGATGACTCAAGACAAGAGCTGCCAGCGCTCAACGAGAAAGAAAAACTCGATTTGTTAGAAGTGAAGCCAAACCAACATTTTACCGAACCGCCTCCACGCTATTCCGAAGCCAGCTTGGTAAAAAAACTTGAAGAGCTTGGCATCGGCCGCCCGTCAACTTACGCGGCGATTATTTCGGTGCTGCAAGATCGTGGTTATGTAAAACTCGAAAAACGCCGCTTTTTCCCAGAAGAGCGCGGCCGCATTGTGACAACTTTCCTTAAAGAGTATTTCGCGAAATACGTGGAATTTGGCTATACGGCGATGCTTGAAGATGATCTCGACGTGATTTCTAACGGTGAAATGAACTGGAAAAGTTTCTTAAAAAAATTCTGGAAAGATTTCAGCAGCAACGCCAAGGAAATAATGGAGAAGCCATTTGGTGAGGTTTTGGAAGTTTTGAATCAAAAATTCTGCTCGCATATTTTTGAAAAAGGCGAGGCGGGCGAAGTGAAAAATGATTGTCCAACTTGTAACACCGGAAAACTCAGTTTGCGTTTGGGCAAATTCGGCGCCTTCATTGGTTGCTCGAACTATCCGGAATGCAAGTATACGATGCAGATTTTTGGTGAAGAAGCTTCAGCGGATGGCGAAATTAAGCCGCAATTTGAGCCAAGAAATTTAGGTAAAGATCCAAAAACTGGCTTTGAAGTTATCGTCAAAATTGGACCTTACGGACCTTACTTAGAGTTGCTTGGAAGCGAAATCGAAGAAAAGAAAGAAGTTGCAGAAGACGAGAAAAAACCGGCAAAAAAAGCAACGAAATCGACAAAAAAACCAACCAAAAAAGCGCCGAAAAAAGCGAAAGTAAAAAAACCAAAACGCGTTTCGATTCCAAAAAATCTCGACATCAACACAATTGATCTAGAAGCCGCCGCAAAGCTTCTTTCCTTGCCGCGTGAGGTTGGGGTTCATCCAGAAACTGGCGAAAAAATTGTCGCAAATGTTGGCCCTTTTGGCCCTTACTTGCTCCACGACAAAAAATTCACTTCGGTCAAGGAAGATGATATTTTGGAAGTTGGTTTGAATCGTGCGGTTGATTTGATTGCAACCGCCGAAGCTAAGCGTGCTGCCGGTGGCGGAAGAAGAGGTGGGTTTAAGAAGAAGACGAAGAAGTAAGGGAAATCTAAGTGGTGTTGCTGGGCGGAGTTTGTAACTCCGCCCACCCGTTCATGCCAGTTTAACAAAGCATGAACGTTTCGGGCGGGATTGCAAATCCCGCCCAGTCCAGCTTTCAGAATTAAAACGAGAACTCTGCAATCAACTTCGCTAAATCAGCTTTATTCTGCCGCTCAATTCGCTTCGCTTCAATAATAGCGCGGATTTTTTGATAGGTGTTGTTCAAATCATCATTCACCAAAACAAAATCATATTCGCCGTAATGGCTAATCTCGCTGCGTGCTTCCCTCATGCGCTTTTGCACAACTTCTTCTGAATCCGAGGCGCGCGCGCGTAAGCGTCGTTCCAGCTCGCGCATTGATGGCGGCAAAATAAAAATCGAAACAACGGAATTTCTGTCGAAGTTTTCTTTGAGTTGGCGCGCACCTTGCCAATCAATATCGAAGAGCACACAACTGCCTTTGTTGATTTCACTTTCTACAGCTTTTTTTGGTGTGCCGTAATTATTGCCAAAGACTTCGGCGCTTTCCAAAAATTCGCCTTTTTTTTGCATTGCCGCAAATTTTTCTGGGGAAACAAAAAAGTAATGTTTGCCATCAACTTCTTGCGGACGCTGCTTTCTGGTGGTTGCAGAAATTGAAAGTTTGATGAGAGGATCGTTTTGGATGATCATGCCGCAGAGCGTTGATTTTCCTGCTCCAGACGGAGATGAGATGATGATAAGAAAGGGGCGGTGGTTTATGTACATACCAATTTTCGAGCCTGTGATTTGCTAAAAATGGCCGCTTGGGCCATTTTCTTTATTCCCCTTCTTTCACAATTGAAATATCAGGCGCATCCGGAGCTTTCATGCCAACAACGTGATATCCAGCATCAACGTGAAGATTTTCGCCAGTCACGCCATTTCCAAGTTCAGAAAGTAAAAACACACCCGCGCCGCCGACATCTTGCAAAGTCACGTTGCGACGTAGTGGAGCGTTATACTCGTTCCATTTGAAAATGAGGCGGAAATCGCCAATACCGCTGGCGGCCAAGGTTTTTACTGGGCCGGCAGAAATTGAATTTACGCGGATATTGTCTTTGCCCATATCCATTGAAAGGTAACGAACAGAAGCCTCAAGCGCCGCTTTTGCAACACCCATGACGTTGTAATGCGGCATAACTTTTTCCGCACCGTAATAGCTCAGCGTAATGATGCTGCCACCACCCGCTTTTTTCATTAGTGGTTCAGCTTCTTTCGCAACTGCAACAAGCGAAAAAGCAGAAATGTTCATCGTGTTGGTGAAATTTTCTGGTGAAGTGTGCAGATATTTTCCGCGCAATTCTTCTTTGTCGGAATAGGCGATTGCATGAACCAAGAAGTCGAGCTTGCCCCATTTTTTATCGAGATCTTCGAAAACTTTTTTAACTGACTGGGCATCGGTGACGTCGCAAGGAAGAACGATGTTGGACCCAACTGAAGCGGCAAGTGGTTCAACGCGTTTTTGCAGCGCCTCTCCTTGATAAGTGAAAGCGAGCTCAGCGCCATATTTTTTGCATTCTTCGGCGATGCCCCAGGCAATCGAACGATTATTGGCAACGCCCATGATCAGGCCCTTTTTTCCGGCAAGAATTGTCATGTTTTTGAAATTTAGTTGGAGGTTTTTTCGCTGTACAACCAAGGAGTTTGGCTGCGGTTTTTCTCTTCAAAATTCGAGATTTCCCCTGCTTTTTGAAGGGTTAATCCAATATCGTCAAGGCCTTCGATCAGGCAATGCTTACGAAAAGAATCGATGTCAAATTTGTAAACTTTGTTAGCGGCGCGCACTTCTTGTTTTGGCAAATCAATTGTGATTTGATTGTCGCTGGCGCCAGCAAATTCAAGGAGTTCCTCAACTTTATCTGCTGGAAGAACGATTGGCAAAATTCCGTTTTTAAAGCAGTTATTAAAGAAGATGTCGGCAAAAGAAGGAGCAATTACGCAGCGAATTCCAAAATCAAGTAAAGCCCAAGGAGCATGCTCGCGGCTTGATCCACAGCCAAAATTGTCGCGCGCAACCAAAATTTTTGCGTCGCGAAAAGCCGGTTTATTAAGCACGAAATCGGAGATTTCATTTCCCTCTAAATCAAAGCGCATTTCGCAAAAAAGATTTTTGCCAAGGCCGGTGCGTTCAATGGTTTTCAAAAATTGCTTTGGGATAATCATATCGGTGTCGATATTGATCAAAGGCAAGCTGGCTGCGGTTGCAGTGAGTGTTGTGAATTTTTGCATTATTTGGTTCAAATTGGTTTGATCAGGAATTTTTAAAAAAAACTCCGCCCTAAAAGCAATCGCCTATTTAGGCATTTCATCTTGGGATTCCTCTTGGCATTTGTAGCGGCGAGAAAGGCGCCACATGCGTTGCGGTAATAACGGTAGCCGCAGCCAAAGCGCCTGGAACCGCGCTAACCATAGCTGGAGCAGTTGCATCTAGATCTTCTCCATCTGGTATTGGTGAAGTTGAGGGCGACGAAACAAAAACGGAGCCAAATGAGGAAGCTGTTCCAAGCGCTGGCGCAGTAAGGGGTTCTGGCGCAATGCCCATTCCAAAAGTTGCTGTTGTTAAGGGTTCTCTAGCAACAGCAACTTCGTAAGCCATTACAGATGGAAGACTTGCCCAATCTCTAAGCTCCCTCTCTTTTCTTAAAGCTGGATCGCGTAGCTCTAGCGATTTTCCATAGGCTTCTCTTAGGCGATAGCTAAGCATCTCCTCACTCTCGGCCAAAGCTGCTGCTCTGAGTTGCGGCGTGATATAGAGGGCAATTATTTTTTCAGACAACTCCGGTTCCTTAACGCTTTTTGGAGGTCCTAAATCTATCTCAGAAAAGGCTCGTGGTCGTGAGGTGCTTGTGTCTCCAGACGCCGCTCCTGCTCCGGTTGTAGAGACGCTTGCTGATGGCTCATATCTAGACAATGCAAGTGACCTGGCATAGTCGGTTTCGAAATCCTCCGAGCTAATTAATCTATGCGACGTAGCAGGGCAAAGCAGGGCTACCTTATGATTTATCCAGCTTTCTTCTGTAATAATTCTGCTTGCTAAAGAGCGGTTTAAAGCGTCCAGCAACCTCAAAAAATTTGCTTTGTTGTAAAGTGATGGAGGCTCTTGGAAGGGGCCCGCAGGTGGTATAATTTTTTTACAAACAGAACCTACGACTCTGCGCAAGCCGTTTTTTGCTTCTCCGCTTCTTACTTCGTAAAGTCCTGATTCCGTACAATTATTCAAAAAAAGATCTTCGATTAAAGCCTTTCCAGGCTCTGAATTTACTGATCTGGCGTAGCATTCAAAAATTTTATCCCAATACAAGTGAATGCCTTTTTCACGCAAAGCTGCGGTGATTCTTGAAAGCGCTCTTAGGTCTTTTGGCGGATGGCAAGCTGATTCAAAGATGCTGCTATAAAGGAATGGCAACCCCATTAATTCCGTTGCGCTGGTGTGAGTTAGGCTAAGTTGAAGTGCAGGAATATCGTTATTTCGAAGCGCCACATCAACTGGGTGAAGGCCACGCAGAAGAGGTGAGATTGGAGGCGTACTCATTTTTTTAAGTCAGAAATTATTTGGTTTTTTAGCTCATCAAGCGAAGCGAATTTTTTTTCTTCGCGTAAGAAATCACCAAGCGCAACGCTGATTTTTTTGCCGTAAAGATTGGCGTCAAAATTTGGAATGTGAGTTTCAAAAAGTGGCTCAAAGCCTTGACTATCAACGGTTGGTTTGATGCCAAAATTTGTGATTGCCGCAAATTTTTGCTTTAAATGCGGAATAAATACTTCACTTTTATAGACGCCGAATTTCGGTTTTATGATTTGTGGTTTAGCCTTTAAATTCGCGGTTGGAAAGCCAAGCTGGCGCGCCAGTTTTTTTCCCTCAATAACCAGTCCGCTGACGGCAAAATTTCTTCCTAAAATTCTTTGCACTTCAGCGCTTTTTCCATCACGCAAAAGCTGGCGAATTAAGGTGGAAGAGCAGGTTTGTTCATCAACTTTTATTGGCAAAACTTCCTGCAAATCGAAGCCAAAAATTTTTGAATCGGCTTCCAGATTTTTAAAATTTCCTTCACGATTTTTACCGAAAGTAAAATCGTAGCCAATTGATAAATGCTGCATTTTCAGGCTTTCGACAAGAATTTTGCTGGTGAAATTTTTTGCAGAAATTTCACTGAAATTTTTGTTGAAGGGCAGAATAAAAACATAATCAATTCCAATTTCGCGAAAAATTTCTAATTTTTGGGCAAGGCTCTGCAGCAAGAAATCGCGCGGTTTTTGCTTGTTTAAAAAAAGAATTGGGTGCGGAAAAAAAGTTAAAATTGCTGAAGCTAAATTTTTTTGTGCCGCAACTTTTTTTACTCCTTCAATAATTTTTAAGTGACCAAAATGCACGCCATCAAAATTGCCAATCGTTAGCGCTGTAGGTCTCAAGCCACTTATTTGCGATAAATTTCTAAACAACTTCATTTCTAGTGCCAGTTTCTAAGTTACGTTTTTTTAGATTTTTTTTAGGGCTTATTGCCGCTTTTTTGCAGGCTACAACGGTTTTTGCATCTGATTTTTCGCACGGAATTTCTTTCTTCGGCGAACTGAAATATGACAAAAACTTTACGCATTTTGATTACGTAAATCCTAATGCACCAAAGCAAGGCGCAGTTCGATTTGGTGTTGAAGGTGGATTTAACAACCTCAATCAATTCTTACTCAAAGGCCTCTCCGCATCAGGACTGTCCTATCTCCATGACTCACTCACCGAAGGTTCAGATGACGAAATTTCTGCACGTTATGGACTTGTTGCAAAAGGCGTGCGGCTTGCTGCTGACGCTTCTGCAATTGAATTTCTTTTGAACGAAAATGCAGTTTTTCACGATGGTGTAAGAATTACTGCAAATGATGTTGTTTTCACTTTTAATGCCTTACTCAAAGATGGTCATCCGTCCTACAAAATGGCATTTCGTGAAGTGGCTTCGGTAAAAAAAATCAACGAACATTTAGTAAGGTTTTCTTTCAAAAAATCCGGTAATCGCAAGCTGGCTTTGCTGATCGCGTCACTTCCAGTTCTGCCCAAACATTATTATGAAAAAGTCGATTTTTCCAAAACAACTCTAACGCCGCCGCTTGGCTCGGGCCCCTACAAAATCAAGGAAGTGAAGCAGAATCGTTCAATTGTTTTTGAACGCGTAAAAAATTATTGGGCGAAAGATTTACCCGTGAATCGTGGCCGCTATAATTTTGATGAAATCGCCTTCGATTATTATCGCGACGCAAGCGTTTTGATTGAAGCATTTAAGGCGCAGAAATATGATTTTCGCCAAGAAAATGTCGCCAGAAATTGGGCAACGCGCTATGATATTGATGCAATAAAAAATGGCGAAATCATCAAAAAAGAAATTACGCATAATCTTCCCGCGCCAGCACAGGCCTTTGTTTTGAACCTTCGCCAAGAAAAATTCCAAAACCGCGCGTTGCGTGAAGCGCTGAATTATGCTTTCGATTTTGAATGGCTGCGCGCGCATATTTTTTATGGCTCTTACAAACGCAGCGAAAGTTTTTTTTCTAACTCGCTTTTCGCCTACAAAAATTTTTCGCTGCCAAAATCTGATGGTGATGGTCTTAATCGTAAAAATCTGCTAAAGGCGCGCGGAATCTTGCTTGCGGCTGGATATAAAATTGTTGATGGCGCGTTAATTGATCCAAAAAATAATCAAAAAGTTTCACTCGAAATTCTCATTGATTCCGAAGCTTTCAAAATGATTGCAGCGCCGTTTGTGAAAAATTTACAAAAACTTGGCATCGATGCAAAAGCGCGTTTTGTTGAGGAAAATCAATATCAGACGCGGTTGAACAATTTCGATTTTGACATCGTTGTTGGCATGTTCGCGCCAGGTTTAATTCCAGGTGACGAGCTTTTTGCTTATTTTCATTCCTCGCAAAAAAATATCAAAGGAGCCAGGAATCTTGCTGGTTTGGAAGATAAGGAAGTTGATTACTTGGTTGAAAAAATTTCGAAAACTCAAGGCAAAAACGAGCTGATAAATTTGTGCCAAGCGCTCGACAAAAGATTGCTTGAAGAATTTTATTTCATTTTGCAGTGGCACAACAACACCTACAGAATCTTGCATCGCGACATTTTTGGTTTTTCCAAAATCCAGCCGAAATATGCTTTGGCACTTGATTCGTGGTGGGTGAAATAGTAACCGTCATCCTTGGCGCGTAGCGCCGAGGATCTCGTTCAAGTTTAGCCTTATTTCGATGAACAAAACGAGATCCTCGAAATCCTGACGGATTTCAAGGATGACGAACGCAGTTATTTTTAATGAACAAGTGGGCGCGTTTGCTCGGGCGGGATTTGCAATCCCGACCGAAACGTTCATGCCAAATTTACTGAGAAATTCCGATAGTTTTAATGAACAAGTGGGCGCGCTTACAAACCACACCCAGCTCTGAAAAAAATCCCGTCTTTTCTTTTAAGAAGAAGCGGGATTTTTTTTGCACCAAACTCTGGCAAGCTGCACCAACCCAGTCTCCAACCATTTTCAAAAATTACTAAAAAACTGCCCACAACAAAGTTGACAGAAAAAAAGCTCTCCATAGGTTTCCCAAAAATTTCCACCTTTTCCCAGGGAATCCAAAAACATTTTCGTGGCCTTATTCCTCTCAACATTTGCCAACAAAATCGACGCAAAAGGGCGCGTTTCAGTGCCCGTGCAGTTTCGTGCGTCTTTGGTAAATCCGGAATTTTCTGGCATGATTCTCTACGATTCCTTCACCAGCGACTGCGTTGAAGGTTGCGACATTGCTCGTATTCGAAAAATTTCTGAATCAATTGACAATCTCGACCAATTTTCAAACGAGCGCGATTCGCTTGCCGCAGCGCTTCTGGGCAGTTGTGTGCAGCTAACAATTGACTCTGATGGTCGCGTAATTTTGCCAGAAAATTTGCTCAAAAAAGCCAAGATCAAAGATGTGGCAGTCTTCGTTGGCAAAGGTTCGGTATTCGAAATTTGGGAGCCAAAAAAACTCGAAGAGCACATGGCTAAAGCCAAGAAAGACGCGCGCTCAAACATCAATCTTTTGAAGGTGGTGAAATGAGTAACCAAGAGTTTCACCAACCAGTAATGCTTCGCGAAGTCCTGAAAAATCTAGCGCCTCGCGATGGTGAAACTTATTTGGACTGCACTTTTGGTGCGGGAGGATATTCAGCAGCGATCCTCGAATCTTCGCGCTGTAAGCTCTATGCAATTGACCGCGATGAATTGGCGCAAACTTTTGCAGAAAAATTATCGAAAAAATTCCCCGAAAATTTTGTTTTTTTGCGCGGAAAATTTTCGCAAAGCCGCGAATTATTAGCAGCGCAAAACCTTGAGAAGCTTGATGGTGTGGTGCTCGATATTGGAGTTTCATCAATGCAGCTTGACGACAGATCGCGCGGATTTTCTTTTGATTCTGATGCAAAACTTGATATGCGAATGGATCAAAAAATATCGCTTAGCGCCTACGAACTAGTGAATGAAGCGAGTGAAGAAGATTTAGCAAAAATCATCAAAGAATTTGGCGAAGAGCCTAAAGCAAAAAAAATTGCCTATCGGATTGTTGAAGCAAGAAAAGTTGCTCCAATCCACAGCTGCAAGGATTTGGCGAAGATCGTTCATTCAACTTATCACGGATATTTTAAAACAGATCCAGCAACAAAAACTTTTCAGGGACTGCGAATTTTTGTGAACCAAGAACTCGAAGAACTCAAGGCGGCGTTGGCTTCGTCGCTGCATTTACTCAAAAAAGGCGGACGTTTAGTTGTGGTTTCTTTCCACTCACTGGAAGACCAAATCGTTAAAAATTTTCTCAAAGAGCAATCAGGCGCCGCGCTAACATTTTCAAGGTATCAGCCCGAAATTTCGGCGCAGGATTCCATCAAAAATTTTTCCGTAATAACCAAGTCAGCAATTTCGCCAAGCGAAGCAGAAGTGGCGCGCAACCCGCGCGCGCGTTCGGCGAAGCTTCGTGCTGCAATTAGAATTTAACTATGAAAGAACTTTGGCAATCAATGGATAAGGTTTACTTCGCAAGCTGCAGCTTTGCAGCCTCTGTGTTGCTGGTAATTTTGTTGATGTTTTTGGTGCAATTTCGCGTCGAAAATCTGCAAGACGAAATAGCAAAAACCGAAAGTGAAATCATCGCTTTTGAAGACGAAATTCAGTTGCTGGAAGTTGAGTGGGTTTATCTCACACGTCCGGAACGCTTAAGAAGTCTTGCTTCGCGCTATTTGAAAGACAGCGGTTATGCTTTGGCAAGTCAGGTAAAAAATGATGACCAGATGGAAAAATTTTATTTGGTGAATTACCAAAAAACGGAAAATTCTTCGTCGCAGGAATCAAGTGAGGGTGCGCCAGAAAAGGCGCAAGATAACAGGCCGCAGCGGGTTTCGTTTTAGTTCGAGTTTGCGACGTCATGCTTCGACAGGCTCAGCATGACACCACTAGAGCGAGTCACCCTGAGCTTGTCGAAGGGTGCGCCTGTTTTTCTCCTAACGATAAGGCGGAAAATCGCGGTCTTCGCTCAGGCGGCATTTGTAATGCCGCCTGGATGTTCATGCAATTTGTTTCTGGATTCTGCATGAACGTTTCGCATCTGGGTTGCAAACCCCGCCCGAGCGCAAGGGCTTTGGCTTTAACGATAAGGCGGAAAATCGCGGTTGCTTGGCGATTTAGTAAAAATCTCCACACCATCCTTTGTCACCCCAACAGTGTGCTCAAACTGCGCCGAAAGTGACTTATCGCGAGTTGTCACCGTCCACCCATCATGCTTGCTTAACAACGTTTCATAAGTTCCCGCATTAATCATCGGCTCGATGGTAAAAAACATTCCTTCCTCAAGCACCAATCCCGTTCCCTTTTTGCCGTAATGCACAACATTTGGATCGGCGTGAAAAATGCGGCCAATGCCGTGTCCGCAATAATCGCGAACCACAGAAAATCCGCTTTTCTCGGCCAAGGTTTGGATGGCATAACCAATGTCGCCAAGATGAGCTCCGGGCTTTACTTGCTCGATTCCAGCCATCATGCAATCATATGTTGTTTGCACTAAACGCTTAGCTTTCACCGACGGCTCGCCAACTAGATACATGCGGCTTGAATCGCCATGCCAGCCATCAACAATTACTGTCACATCGACGTTTAAAATATCGCCATTTTTGAGCTGTTTGTCGCTTGGAATTCCGTGGCAAACAACGTGATTAAGCGAAGTGCAAATTGATTTTGGAAATCCGCGATAGTTGAGCGGAGCAGGAATGGCGCCAGCCGCGACGATTTTATTGTGACAAAGTGTGTTTAGTTCGTCAGTTGTTGCATCAACTTTTACGAAATCGGCGATATAGTCCAGAACCTCTGCTGCCAGCCTTCCAGCGGCGCGCATTTTTTCAAAATCTTGTTTGCTGTGAATCGTAACCATTAAATCAATCCAACTCTTTTCATTTCAGCTTCGATGCGTTTCTTTGCTGCGTCAGAAGGTGTCACTAAAGGTAGGCGAGTTTCTGGTGAACAAAGTCCAAGAAGGCTTGCTGCATATTTTACTGGAATTGGATTTGTTTCGCAAAACATCGCTTCATGCAGATCGGTTAGCTTATCTTGCACTTGGCGCGCGGTTTCGTAATCGCCTTTTTCGCAAGCTTTTTGCAGAGCAACAACAAGTTGCGGCGCAATGTTTGAAGTGACTGAAATCACGCCATTTCCGCCCATCGCGTTATAGCCAACTGCAGTGCCATCTTCACCAGAAAGGTAAGAGAATTTTTTCTTAATCAGAAGGCGAAGTGTTGCTACTCTAAGCAAATCTCCGGTCGCGTCTTTAATTCCGACGATGTTTTCCAGCTCAGCAATTCGTGCCAAATTTGCGTCAGAAATGTTAATCACTGAACGACCAGGAATGTTGTAAACAAAGGTTGGAAGGCCGCATTTATTAATTTCTCTAAAATGCTGAAACACACCTTCTGGCGTTGGTTTGTTGTAATATGGAGCAACAACTAAGCATGAATCTGCCCCAACTTTTTTTGCATTTTGTGTCATCACCACAGCTTCTTCAGTTGAGTTTGAGCCAGTGCCAGCCATGACTTTAATGCGTTTATTAGCAATTTTTACGCAAAGCTCGACAACTAAATTATGCTCATCGTGAGATAGGGTTGGAGACTCGCCAGTTGTGCCGCAAGGAACAATTCCAGTCACACCACCTTCAACTTGAAACTCGACAATTTTTTCAAGCGCCGCCTCATCAATTTTGTTATTTTTAAAAGGCGTAACGATTGCCGTGTAGGTCTCCATTTTCGTCATAAATTTTAGAAAAATTTTGGGGAATTTTGAATTGATTTTGCGGGGAGGCGATTTTAGGTTCGCGCGCTATAAATCCCTTGGCAAATCACTTGGTTGGCGACGCTATTTTTCGCTTTCTTCAAATTCAATCAAACAATGCAAGATGCATCAAATCTCGCTGCGGGCTCTCTAGTTGAGCCTCAAGCGCTAGTCGAAACTATTCCAACTCAGGCTTTCGCTCCTGAGCTAATTTCGTCGCAATATTTTCCGGTTCTGCTTTTTCTTGTTGTGGCAATTGGCCTTTCTTGCGTGATCCTTCTGGTGCCTTTTATCTTGAATAAAATGCGTCCAGACCTGGAAAAAAACTCGCCTTACGAATGCGGTTTTGAAGGCGAGGGGTTGGTGCGTAATGAATTCTCAATTCAGTTCTATTTAGTGGCGATTTTGTTCATCATTTTCGACCTCGAAATCGCCTTCCTTTTTCCTTGGGCAATCTCACTTGGAAAAATCGGAACTTTTGGTTTTTGGTCAATGATGACCTTTTTGGGCTTACTAACCGTAGGCTTCATTTATGAATGGATGCGCGGCGCGCTCGAATGGAAATAATATGAAAACAACTTCAATTTCTCACTTCAGCCAAGATGCAATTCTTGGACAACTTCAAGGTGAAGCCAGCAATCGCGGCTTTGTGACCGCAAAGATTGACGAACTTGTCAACTGGGCACGCACCGGTTCGCTTTGGCCAATGACTTTTGGCCTTGCTTGCTGTGCGGTTGAAATGATGCAAACTGCGGCAAGCCGTTACGACTTGGATCGCTTTGGCATGATTTTCCGCCCGTCGCCACGTCAATCTGACGTGATGATTGTTGCAGGAACTCTGACCAACAAAATGGCGCCGGCACTGCGTAAAGTTTACGACCAAATGGCCGAACCGCGCTACGTAATTTCAATGGGAAGCTGCGCCAATGGCGGTGGCTACTACCACTATTCTTATTCAGTTGTGCGTGGTTGCGATCGTATCGTTCCAGTTGACGTTTACGTTCCAGGTTGCCCGCCAACCGCAGAAGCGCTGCTTTACGGCGTGCTAGTTCTGCAAAGAAAAATCAGAAGAAACGGAAAGTTTAAGAGGTAAAATGTTTCAAAATCTCGCCGCGCAAGCCGCTTATATTCAAGAAAAGTTCAGTGACGCGAAGCCAGTTGCGCCAATTGTCAACGACAATTTGATCATCTACGTTGCGCCGCAAAAAATTATCGAATTCCTCACTTTTTTACGCGACGATGCAGCGCTTTCTTTTAAAACTATGATTGATCTTTTTGGTGCCGACATGCTTGGCATCAGATCGCCGCGCTTTGAAGTGATTTACGTTTTGCTCAGCTATAAATTGAACAA
Organism: Rickettsiales bacterium; assembly: GCA_044360285.1. Lineage (GTDB taxonomy): Bacteria > Pseudomonadota > Alphaproteobacteria > Rickettsiales > UBA1997 > UBA2645. Next base: position 5,433 of record JBIKKP010000025.1, on the reverse strand, counting down.
CCGCATCACCATCAAAGTTGCGCTCGAAGACGGACAAAAAAATCCCACCGCAACAAAAGTTTTCAGCGCTGCCGGTTGGTTTGAGCGCGAGGCTTTTGACATGTATGGAATTGAGTTTGAAGGCCATCCTGATTTGCGCCGCATTCTTACTGACTATGAGTTTGAAGGTCATCCGCTGCGTAAAGATTTTCCACTTACTGGCTACAAAGAAGTGCGCTACGACGAAACGCAAAAAAAAGTAATTTATGAGCCGGTAAAATTGACTCAGGAATTTCGTAATTTCGATTTTGAAATGCCGTGGGCAGGGCCGCATTATTCTTCAAAATTAGAAGAGAAAAAATAGCATGAGCGAAAATGTTTTTCACAAAATCGAGAATTCATTTAAGCTTGCCATGCAAGGCAAAGAAACCGTGCATATTGTCCTTTGGTGGTGGGGATTTCTTGGCTATTTGACTGCTTATTTTGTGCTTGAGCCAATGATTGTGAAGATCGATTCATACTTCATTGACGCACTAATTGCTGCGCTTGGTTCAATTTATTTTGTTTGGCACTTTTATGTTTTGAAAAAATGCGCGCCAAAAAAACCAAAATTAAGTGAAGAAGAAGAGCAGCGTTTGCGCCTAGAGCTCCGCAGAGACTTGCCGAAAAAAATCATGCGCAAACTTTTGCTTCAAGAGTCAGTTACAAAATGGGATCCAATTTTTATGGCGCTGGTGGTTGATGTTTTCTGCGTGGCGCGGTTTATGATTTATATTATTAAATAGAGCCAAAGCCTCATCATCTTTTTTTCTACATCCTTCATTCTTTCTTACACCCCGCACACCACGCCATCCTTTCTTACACCACGTCATCCTTGAAGCCGCAGGCTTCGAGGATCTAGTTTTGTTTAGCGTTGAACAAAACGAGATCCTCGAATCGCTACGCAATTCAAGGATGACGGGTTTTTTGTGGCGGTTGTTTAGATATTCTCCTCAATAAATTTTCCCGCCAAGTAAAGCGATCCGCAAACCAGAGCTAGAGCACCTTCAGCAGCTTTCACATTTTTAGAAATTTTGGCAAAAGCCTCATCAAAATTTTTCGCGGTTGTTGAATTTATCCCGCAATCTTTAGCGATTTTTTTTATTTCCTCAGCGCTGCGCGAACGCGCAAAACCAGCGATTTCAACGGCGATTAGCAAATCAACTTTACCGGAAAGTTTCTGCAAAAATCCGGCGCAGTCCTTATCTTTTACCATCGAAAAAATTACGATTTTTTGGCAATTTTTTTTGCTCGCTAAAAATTTTCTAACTGTTGTTGCACCTTGCAAATTGTGGCTTCCATCAAGATAGAGTTCACAACTTTTTGGAAGTTTTTCAAAAAATTTTCCGCGTGAAATTTTTTCTAAACGCCCAGGCCAAAAAGTTTTTTCAAGCGCTGCAGAAATTTGTTTTTGCGTCACTTTGAATTTTTTTTGTGTCAGCGCGGCGCAAGCTGCAACAGCAGCGTTTTCAAGTTGGTGTTCGCCTTCCAGCGAAATTGAATTTTTTATTTTTGTAAAATCGCGGCCAAAAATTTTAACTTCGCAGCCCATCTCACGCGCTTTTTTTTCTAGGACGCGAAGCGCTGCAGCTTTTTGTTTTCCAATAATTACCGGACAATTTTTTTTGATGATTCCGGCTTTTTCGATCGCAATTTTTGCTAAAGTTTTTCCAAGAAATTCCTGATGATCGAAATCAATTGGTGTGATGATTGAACATAAAACTTTTGGCAAAATGTTGGTTGCATCAAGTCTTCCGCCCATGCCGGTTTCAAGTAAAAGCAAATCTGCTTTGCAGCGGCTGAAGGCAAGGAACGCAGCTGCGGTTGTGCCTTCAAAAAAAGTTACGGAAATTTCTGGTTTTTTGCTTGCTGCAGCTTGGCATTCATCCAAAATTTTTTGTAAAAAATCGTCGGAAATTTCGACGCCAGCGAGATTAATTCGTTCGTTAAAATTTACTAAATGCGGCGAAATGTAGCCGTGAACTTTTAAGCCAGATTCTTCAAAAATTGCGCGAAGGAAAGATAGGGTTGAACCCTTGCCGTTCGTGCCGGCAAGGTGAATTGCCGGTGGAAGTTTGAGATGCGGATTTCCAAGTCGCTCAAGCAGCGCCAAAATGCGCGACAAATCAAGATCGATGTAATTGGAATGGTGATCGTTGGGCCAGGCGGGCAGCTTCATTTTTTTAAGAAGACTTTGTAGGCGCGGTGGAAGTGATAATTAAATTCGGCGCCAAAAATGAAGACCAGGCCAATTAAATAAAAAAACATTAGCGAAATTATGATGCCGGCAAGTGAGCCGTAAAGTAAACTGAATTGGTGAAAATTTTCGAGATAATAAGAAAAAATCTTTTCTAGAGAAAGCCAGAGAACAACCGCCAAGACTGATCCTGGAATGGTTTGAGTGATTTTTTGTTTGACGTTGGGCAGAGCAAAATAAAGCAGCGAAGTTGCGCCAATTAGTAGCGCAAAAATTGCAATGTAGCGCAGGTAAAAAAAGTTGAGTTGGTCATAAAATTGCAGGTGAAATACGCTTTTAATTTCTTCAATAAAAAGTGGGATGACGACTAGGAAAATAAGGCCGGCGAGGATGAAAAAAATAATTACAAAAAATTGTATGATGCTCAGGAAGCGTCGCCAGATATAGGGCGGCGGCAAGATGACGCGATAAGCGCGATTTAAAATTGTGCGGCAACCTTCAACCGATGAGGATGCTGTCCAAATAACACCAATGATTGCAAGGGTCAGAAAACTTTGTGGTGGGCCAGAAATTATTTCATCAACGCGTGGCATCAAACCTTGCGCAACCTCTTTTGGTGCGCTGTTAAGAATACTGTAGATGATTTTAATTCCCTCTTGTGAGGCGCCAAAAATACCAACGATTGAGATTAAAAAAATCAAAAAAGGGAAAAGCGATAAAATGCTTAAGAAAGCCAGATAGCCTGCGTGCTCAATGCCATCGTGACGAATTGTGTCAATTGCCGCCATGCGAAAAATTTGCAGCGGAATTAGTACGTAGCGGTGAAAGTAGTAATTAGGTTTAGAACGCTTGTCTTGAGCGGTTTTGGCACGATTTTCTGGCTGTGGTTTTCTTACAAAATTTTTCTTTTTTTTCATTTTTGAATTTTGGGGTTTTGTAAGAAATTTTTTATTAAAAATCTCGTCATCCTTGAAGCCTTTGGCTTCAAGGATGACGGCGTGTTTTTGTAAGCGGGCTTAGGAAGATTTGGTGAAGAAAAATCCATCAAGCGAAAATTTTTCACGCGCATAGATTCTCTGCGATTCCAGCCTTTTGGTTTCAAGCATGCCGATAATTTTTTTGCAGCCAAAAATTGCCGCTTGCCACTCGACCCAACGAATCAGCATCTTGCCAACGCCAATTCCGCGTTTTTTGCGATCGATCATAAAATCTTCGATCTCAATTGCCTTGCCAAAATGCAATTTGCGAATCACGCGCACGCCTACAACGCCAATGCAGCGGCCGTTTTCAATTTCTTGATCTTCGAAAACGCCGGCCATTTTATAGCCGCGTTGCATCATGTTAAGGATATCTTCGACGTAGGTATCGCGATTCAACTCGTCGTAGATCTGCGCCAGAATTTCCAGGCTCTGGGCGATATCTTCTCTTGTTTGAAGTTCTTTTAATTGCATTTTATTTTCGCTCTCCAAATATGGCTGTAAACCGCGCCGCTCAAGGCTTGGCAGCGTTTTTAAAATTTTCAAAATTACTCTTCCAACAACAAAGTAAAAATTCAAATGAAAAGTCAGAAAGTAAAAAAGGTCGTGCTTGCTTATTCCGGTGGTCTGGACACGTCAGTAATTCTTAAGTGGTTGCAAGAAAATTATGGCTGCGAAGTGGTGACTTTTACCGCTGATTTAGGGCAGGGCGAAGAGCTTGAGCCGGCGCGCAAAAAAGCGCAAATGCTGGGCGTGAAAGAAATTTTCATCGAAGATCTGCGCGAAGAATTTGTTCGCGATTACGTGTTTCCAATGTTTCGCGCCAACACTTTGTATGAAGGTGTTTATTTGCTTGGAACCTCAATTGCTCGGCCGTTGATTGCGAAACGTCAAATCGAAATTGCCAAAATGGTTGGAGCCGATGCGGTGGCGCACGGCGCAACTGGAAAAGGAAATGATCAAGTTCGTTTTGAGTTGAGTTATTATGCGAATAAACCGGATATCAAAATCATCGCGCCGTGGAGAGAGTGGGATTTAACTTCGCGCACCAAGTTGATTGATTACGCGGAGAAAAATCAGATTCCTGTTGCCAAAGATAAACGCGGCGAAGCGCCTTATTCGGTTGATGCGAATTTGCTGCATACTTCAAGTGAGGGAAAAGTTTTGGAAGATCCAGCGCAGGTCGCTCCGGAATATGTTTATCAGCGCACAGTATCGCCTGAAGCAGCGCCAGACAAGCCAACTTTTGTGGAAATCGAATTTAAAAATGGCGATGCCGTTGCAATTGACGGTATGAAAATGTCGCCGGCAACGATTCTGACAAAATTAAACGAACTTGGCGGCGCCAATGGAATCGGCCGTTTGGACCTTGTTGAAAATCGTTTCGTTGGAATGAAATCGCGCGGCGTTTATGAAACTCCGGGTGGAACGATTTTGTTAACCGCGCATCGTGCGATGGAATCAATCACCTTGGATCGCGAAGCCGCGCACTTGAAAGATGAAATCATGCCGAAATATGCCAGCATGATTTACAACGGTTTCTGGTTTTCACCGGAACGAGAGATGTTGCAGGCTTTAATCGACAAATCGCAAGAAAACGTCGAAGGGAAAGTTCGGTTAAAATTGTACAAAGGAACGGTTTATGTGATGGGTCGTGAGTCGGCGAAGAGCTTGTATTCGGAAGCTCACGTGACGTTTGAGGAAGATTCGGTTTATGATCAGAAAGATGCGGCGGGGTTTATTAAGTTGAATGCGCTTCGTTTGAGAATTGGTGGAAGATTGAAGAAGTAATGCCTTATTTAGTCATCGCTCACGATCATGAAAATTGCGGTGAGATTCGTGAAAAATTACGCGAATCTCATCGCGATCACTTACGGTCTTATGGTAAGAAATTGCTAGCTTCTGGGGCTATTTTGGATGAGAAAAAAAATGTAATTGGTGGGATGTCAATTCTTGATGTTGATGAGTATTTAGAGGCTAAAAAATTTTGCGACAATGATCCATACAGCAAGCATAAAATTAGAAAAAACATTCAGATAGTGAAGTGGCGTAAACGCTGGTGGGAAGGGAGTTTTTTGGGTGAGGAATAATACTCAGCGCTGGGCGGGGTTTTTAACCACTACTGTCCGGTTAAGAAACTAACAAAACCTCATCAACCCTTGTTATTCAAGGGCTAAAGATGGGTGAAAAGTTTTTTCGATCTAGAAATGATTTTTTGAATATCCTTTTAAAAAAAGGAGA
>JBIKKP010000046.1:0-8743 GCA_044360285.1 Rickettsiales bacterium | reverse complement strand
CAATAGCGAGTGAACGGTGCGGCCATATTTAAGATCACCAAGCACGCCGATTTTTAAATTATCGAGGCGTTTTTTCTCGCAGAAAATTGTGTAAAGATCAGCCAGAGATTGGCTTGGATGCTGGTTTGTGCCGTCTCCTGCATTAATTACTGGAACTGATGAATACTTCGCCAACTCAGCGACCGAGCCGGTTTCGGGGTGTCGAACGATGATGATGTCGGCGTAATTACTGACGATGCGGCCAGTATCGGTAAGGGTTTCGCCTTTTTTCACCGAAGAAGCTTCTCCGCTTTCAAGGGTGATGTTATTGCCGCCGAGCCGCAGCATTGCTGACTCAAACGACATTCTGGTGCGCGTGCTTGCTTCAAAAAATAAATTGGCGGCAATTAATCCGCGGCAATTTGCATCGCTGAAATTTTTTTCATTTCCTTGCTTACGATATTTTTCAGCAAGATCGATGAGTTGATTTATGTCTGAATCCTTGATTTGCGCGGCGTCAAGCAGGTGATAGAAGGAAAGCTTTTCCATATTTTTTCTGAAATTTTCGAGGAATTTTTACTAATTTGTTGCGCATCAAAAATTTCTGCAAGCGCTTCGCTGTTGGTTTCAAACAAAATCCTGCTTTGACATTGAGAAAGTTGGAAACTAGCTTGCGTGCCCCTTCCTAGATAGGTACTGTTGAAGCGATAGCGATGCTGCAAGATGTTCCTTCCTATGATTTACTTAAAAAAATCTATAAAATGACTACTATGATTAAATTCAGAGAGCTTGGGCTGTCTGATGCTATGCTTGATTCTTTGCACAAAAAAGGTTTCGAAGAACCAACGCCAATTCAAGCGCAAACCATTCCTTTTTTGCTTAAAAACGAGCATGACTTAATTGGAAAAGCGCAAACCGGAACCGGTAAAACCGCGGCTTTCGGCATTCCAATTATCGAAAATATCACGCCAAACTCTAAAAAAGTTCAGGCAATAATTTTGGCTCCAACTCGTGAGCTGGCAATTCAAGTGACTGAAGAACTTAACTCTTTTGCACAAGAGCGAAAAATTAATATCGCCGCAGTTTACGGCGGACAGCCAATTGATCGTCAAATCTCTAATTTGAAGCGTGGAGTGGACATCGTTGTTGGAACGCCAGGACGTATCATTGACCACCTTGAACGCCGCACATTGGATCTTTCTGCTGTGAAATATGTCGTTTTGGACGAGGCTGATGAAATGCTTAATATGGGTTTTATCGACGATATTGAATCAATCCTCAAAGCTGCACCAGCAGAGCGCCGTACGGTTCTATTTTCTGCGACTATGCCTTTGCATATCGAGAATTTGGCCAAAAAATACATGAAGGATTACAAGGTAATTGCTGCGGTGAGTGACCAAGTGACTCGTGACAATATCGAGCAAATTTATTTCGAAGTTCCGCAATCTGAAAAGTTTGAAGCGCTATTTCGTATCATCGACGTGGAAGCAAACTTCTATGGAATGGTTTTTTGTCGCACCAAACTTGATGCTGATGAAATCTCGCACAAGCTTGTTAATCGTGGCTGCAGAGCAGAAGCAATTCACGGCGATTTGTCGCAAGTTCAGCGTGAAAAAGTGCTAAGCAAATTCCGCAGCAAAAAAGTGACTATCCTTGTTGCAACTGACGTTGCCGCGCGCGGTATCGACGTCGACAATCTCACGCACGTTATCAACTATTCACTTCCACAAGACCCAGAAAGCTATGTTCACCGTATTGGCCGTACTGGTCGTGCTGGTAAAACTGGTATCGCCGTCACTTTGATTACGCCTTCCGAATATCGTAAATTGGTAGCAATTCAACGTATTGCCAACGCCAAGATCACTAAACAAAAAGTTCCTGATGTTGCACGTGTAATCGAAGGCAAAAAACAGCGCATTAAATCTTCAATTGCTGAAATCATTTCAGTTGGCGGATTTAGCGAGTTAGAAGGAATTGCGCAGGAAATCTTGGATGAAAATCCAGATCCAAAAACCTCAGTTGCAGCTTTGCTTAAAATGGCTTTCAAAAACGAGCTAAGCGAAAGCAGCTATACTGAAATTTCTGAAGGCAACGCCTATAAAAAAAGAGATTCGAATTACGAAGATCGTGGCAACAGAGGCGATCGTGGAGATCGCGGCGACCGCGGTGATCGTAACTTCCGCTCAAATGATCGTGGTGAACGTTTTGGCGGCGATCGTTTTGGTGGCAGAGAAAGAGGTGAAAGAAGCGAAAGAGGTGGCGAAGATCGTTCTTACGGTGATCGCAAAGGAACCGCTCGTTTGTTCATTGCTAAGGGTCGTACTGATGGTATGGATCCACGCGCACTTGTTGATTTCATCGGTCGTGAAACTGGTGTTGAATCGCGTCGCATTGATGACGTGAAGATGTTTGACGCATTTTCTTTCTTTGCTGTGCCTTCAGATGACGCTGAGCGCATTTTGAATGTGTTTCAGAAGCAAGGTGGTGGAAAACGTTCGTTGGTCACTAGAGCGAAAGATAGGAAGTAGAACTCACAGTTGCTGGGCGGGATTTGTAATCCCGCCCACTTGTTCATGCAAAAGGATCCGAATTCTCGGTTAGTTTTGCATGAACTTCCGGGCGGAGCTGCAAACTCCGCCCAGCAACAAGCGATGGGTGATTGACGTTAGGAATAGAAGAATTGTGAAGAATGAATATCACCACCAAAAGAAGGGTGGTGAGCACGGTTGGAATCGAACCAACGACAACCTCATTAAAAGTGAGGTGCTCTACCGACTGAGCTACGTGCTCCCAAGAAAGGAAGGATGCTTAAGGAGAAGTCTTAAAAAGCGAGGCGGCGCATTAAATTTACCAAGATAAAAATTGCAAACAAATTTGTAGAAATCTTTGGAAGCGCTTTCTAAGCCGCTTGGCACGCTGTTTTCGTATAAATTCACTTCGAAATTTTTCAAAAAAATGCCAAGTAAAATTCTCACTATCATCCCGGTTCGCCTGGCTTCAACGCGTTTACCAAATAAGCCTTTGGCGCAAATTTGCGGTAAAACGATGATTCACCGTGTTTATGAAAAAGCTGTTGCAGCCTCCCTGGGAGAGGTTGTAATTGCTTGTGATGGTGAAGAGATCGCTGCAGAGGCGAAGAAAATTGGTGCAAAGTTTGTAATTACTGACCCCGCGCTGCCATCAGGAACCGACCGCATCTACGCCGCTTTTAAGGCGCTAAAAGAAGATTACGAAATCATCGTCAATTTGCAGGGTGATTTGCCAAACATTGATCCAGAAGTCATAAAAGCTGCAGCAAAAGCCGCTGCGCGTAGTGATTGTGATATTGCTACAGTTGCTTCAAGAATCAAAAACGAGCAAGAAATCACCAATCCAAATGTCGTAAAAATTGCCATGACGCAAAATGGCCGCGCCCTTTATTTCTCGCGCGCAGCGATTCCCCACAGCAAAAAAACTTTCGATGAATTTTTTCACCATATCGGAATTTATGCCTATAAAAAATCTGCGCTCGAAAAATTTGTGCAGCTTGCGCCATCAATGCTGGAGCAGCGCGAGAGCCTTGAACAGCTTCGCGCCCTAGAAAATGATATGAGAATTTTTGTTGAAATAGTTGATGCGCATCCACTTTCTGTAGACACTAAGCAAGATTTAGAAATCGTCTCGCAACTGATCGCCGCTGAGAAATGAACGTAAAAAAACCAAAAAAAGCAACGTTTGCCCTTGGTTGGAAAGAGTGGTTTAACCTAGACTGCTTGGGCCTTCCGGCAATTAAGGGTAAAATTGATACGGGCGCAAAAACCTCGTGCCTGCATGCTTTTAATATCGAAAGTTTTTTTCTTGAAGATGTTGAATATGTGCGTTTCGACATTCATCCGCTGCAAAAAAATAAACGCCTTGTGCGTTGTTGTGTGGCGCGGGTAATCGACCGTCGTATGGTTTCTGATTCAAGTGGAAAAAAAGAAAAAAGATTCGTCATTAAATCAGATTTGCGCATTGGCGAAAGAAAAGTGCGTATCGATCTAACCCTTGCCAATCGTGACTCGATGACCTTTCGTATGCTGCTTGGTCGTGATGCAGTGAAACAGTTAAAAATGATCGTTGATGTTTCGAAATCATTCGTTTTGGGCAAAAAAAAGCGCAAAGAAATTCTAAAAATTTACCGAAAAACCAAACCTAACTTTGAACTAAAATCATGAAATTTATTCTTCTGGCTTCTAATCCGAAACTCTATTCAAACCAACGCCTGCTTGAGGCTTCAACAAAACGCGGACATGAAATTGAGTTTGTAAATGTTGGCGGCTGCTACATCAAAATTGCGCTAAATGGCTCAGAAATTTTTCACGATGAAGGTAAAAAAATCGAAAAAATTGACTGCGTAATTCCGCGCATAAAACCATCGATGACGTTTTATGGTTCAGCAATTATTCGCCAATTTGAAACAATGGGAATCAGTTGTTTGAACGGCTCGCAGGCTATTACTAATTCGCGAGATAAACTGCACACGCTGCAAATTTTGTCGCAATATCAGCTGGGAATTCCAACCACTTCTTTTGCCAATTCTTCTTACGAAACTAAAGATTTAATTAAACTTGTTGGCGGCGCGCCGCTTGTGGTGAAGCTGCTTGAGGGCACAAAAGGTGTGGGTGTGGTTTTGGCAGAAAGTAATAAAGCGGCAGAAAGTGTGATTAATGCTTTTCGCAGTTTGAAGGCAGACATTTTGGTGCAGCAATACATTAAAGAGTCAAAGGGCCAAGACATCAGGTGTTTTGTGGTTGGAGACGAGGTCGTTGCCTCAATGGAACGCATCGCCCAAGAAGGTGAATTTCGCGCCAACATTCATCTTGGTGCTACAGCGCGAGCGGTTGAAATCAGTGACGAAGAGCGTCGCGTGGCAATTGCCGCAACAAAAATTTTAGGACTTGAAGTTGCTGGCGTTGACATGGTTCGCTCAAATTCGGGTCCAAAAATTCTTGAGATTAATTCCTCACCAGGCCTTGAGGGCATTGAAGGTGCAACTGGTATCGACGTGGCTGAAAAAATGATCGAATACATGGAAAAAAACGCACTGAAGCAAAAATAATTTTAAAAAAACATGAGCAAAAAACTCGAAGCAAAAAAAATCTTCACCGGCGAGGTCGAATTTCTTTTCGGCGCGGCAAATTATTCGCAAATTCCAAAATCGCATTTTCCAGAAATTGCCTTTGTTGGGGCGTCGAACGTAGGCAAATCAAGCATCATCAACGCTTTGCTTGGTAAAAAAGTTGCCATCGTTTCGGGAACTCCGGGTCGAACTAGACAGCTAAATTTCTTCAAAGTTTTTGGCTATAATGACGGCTTTATTTTGGTCGATATGCCGGGATATGGATTTGCAAAAGCACAAGAAAAAGACATTCAATCTTGGCAAAAAACCAGTTTCGAATATCTGACAAAACGCGCAAATTTACGCCGAGTTTTTTTGTTAATTGACCCCATCAAAGGCTTGAAAGAGACGGATCACGAGGCAATTAACATTTTCAACAGCTTGGCGGTTTCGTTTCAAATTGTGCTGACAAAAATTGATAAAATCAGCAAAGAGCAACTGACAAAAACGCAGGAAAAAATTGCTGCAGAAATTTCAAAATGGCCGGCGGCATATCCGCAAATCCTTGCAGTGAGCGGCTTGAAAGGCTATGGAGTTTTAGAGCTGCAAGATGAAATTGTGAAAATCCTTGCCAACATATGAAAATTTTTCTGGTGATATTTTTAACCAGTTTAGTGATTTTGGCTTTAATGTTTTTCCTTAACGCAGCCAGCTATAACGGCACTTCAAGACATAGTGAAATAAAAAAATCCAATGACAAAAACTAAAAAAAATTCTGAACAAAAAATTCCTGAGCAAAAAAATCTGTTGGCGGCAAGCCTTACTCCTAAGCAGATTGTTGCTGAATTAAATTGTCACATCGTTGGTCAAGATGATGCAAAAAAAGCGGTGGCAATTGCGCTTCGAAATCGCTATCGCCGCAAGCTTGTTGACAGCCCGCTTCGTGAAGAAATTGTTCCAAAAAATATCTTGATGGTTGGGCCAACGGGAGTTGGAAAAACTGAAGTTGCGCGTCGCTTAGCAAAGCTTGCCAACGCGCCATTCATCAAGGTTGAGGCAACAAAATTTACCGAAGTTGGATATGTTGGCCGTGATGTTGATTCGATCATTCGCGATTTGATTGAAGTAGCGATTAAGCAATTCAAAAACGAGATGAAAAAAGGCGTGGAAGAAAAAGCTACGCAGCAAGCAAAGAAGCGGATTTTGAAAGTTTTAGTTGGTGAAAATGCGTTGGATGAAACCAAAGAAAAATTCAGCAAAATGCTTGAAAGTGGCGAGCTCAATGACCGCGAAATCGAAATTGAATTAGTCGATAGCGGCAATTCTTTTGCACAAAGTTTTGATATTCCCGGCGGCCAAATTGGCATGATTAACATTGGCGACATGATTGGCAAAAGCCTTGGCGGAGAGCGCAGCAAGAAGGTTAGTTTGAGTGTTGAAGACGCGATGAAAGCAATCATCGATGAAGAATCGAATAAAATGATCGACGAAGAAAAAGTCGTCAAAGCCGCGCTAAAAGCGGTGGAAAATGATGGAATAGTTTTCATCGACGAAATCGACAAAGTCTGCGCGCGTGGCAATGTCAAAGGCGCCGACGTTTCGCGCGAAGGTGTGCAACGCGATCTTTTGCCGCTGGTTGAAGGAACAACGGTGACCACAAAATATGGTTTGGTAAAAACAGATCACATTTTGTTTATTGCCTCTGGAGCCTTTCATTTAGCCAAGCCATCTGATTTACTTCCCGAATTGCAGGGCCGTTTTCCAATCCGCGTGCAGCTAAAACCGCTGACTGAGGAAGATTTGGTCCGAATTTTAAACGAGCCGCAAGCGAGCCTGATTAAGCAATATAGCGCCTTGATGGCGGTTGAAAAAGTGCAGCTAAATTTCACGCCCGATGGTGTGAAAGAAATTGCGCGCGTGGCTCACAAGGTAAATGCCGAAGTAGAAAATATCGGTGCGCGCCGGCTCCACACCTTGCTTGAGAAGATTCTTGAAGAAGTGAGTTTTGAGGCTAGCGAGATGAAAAATGGCAGCGAAATTTCAGTAGATTTGAAATATGTCGACGCGCACCTGGGCGATTTGGCTTCGAATAAAACCGATCTTTCCAAATTCATTTTGTAACTCGATTGAAAACCTCCTTTGAAAAAGGAGGTGGCCTCAAGCGCAGCTTGAGGTCGGAGGATTTACGTGCTCCAAGGAAAACTCCCCTCTCGACCCGTAAATCACCCGTCTTCGCTTCGCTCAGCCACCCTCTTTTTCAAAGAGGGTTTTGACCATTATATCGGGTGGAGCTTGCAACTCTGATCCAGATTTTTTTGTAAAAACCACAAATGACCGAAAAAAAAGTAATCATCCTTGGTTCTGGATTTTCTAAAGCGCTGCATGGCTCGATGCCGATGACAAATGAGTTAACCAAGTTGGTTGATGAAAAGATGAAGAGTCACGAAAGAACGGAAATCCAAAATCTTTGGGAAAAGCACGTTACGAAGAAAAACATCGGCAACATTTTAAATGCAAATGAAGGCAACTTCGAGGAAATTTTAAGTTATCTTGACGACTGTCACGCATGGAAAGATGGGTTTATAAAGCTTGAGCATGAGATGCTTTACAAAGCTGTAATTCCGGTGATTGCGAAGGTGATTGAAGAGGCGTCGGAAGGAATAAATTACAAAGAGCTTTTAGAGAAAGAGGGCGGTTGGCGAAAAAAATTTATCGATAAAATTCAGGCGGAAAAAATTTCAGTAATCACTTTTAACTACGATCTGATTTTAGAAAGTTTGTTAACTGAAAGTGAGCGAGAAAATTTGGAAGAGAGCTTCTTTCATTTTCAAAGATATTACGCGATTTTTTGCAGAAGTATTCTGGCTAAATCTGGAGTAGTTCCAGATATTGGTGCAGATAAAGATTTTGAGATAAGGCCAACTATTTTTAAGCTTCACGGCTCTATCAATTGGTTTTATAAAAATTCCCACGAAGTTTTGTTTGATGAGACCAGTATTTTAGAAGAAAAAGAGATAAAGTATTGGCATATTAATGAAGAGCTTAGTCAGGCAAGAATTAGGCGAGTTAGAGAATACTATTCCCAACTCCTCATCCCCCCAACCCAAAACAAAACCCCGGGCTATCTAAACATCGAGCCAATCAAGCAGCAATGGGTTGAGGCGGCGAAATTGCTTTCTGAAGCAAGCAAAGTTTATATCATAGGCTACTCATCGCCAGCGACGGATATTTCAACAAATTTAATGCTGCAAAGCGCTCTGAATCGTGATGATTGCGAGGTGGTGGTCTGTTTCAAAAAATCTGGCGAAGAAGACAAAACTGAAGAGCGTTACAAAAACCAAATTCTACCCGAAAAATCGAATTTAAAATTTTGTCGTGAAGGTTTTGGCAAAAAGTTTGTTGAGGAGTTTTTTTAGAAAAAAATACAAATCTCTCTCCGCTCAGGCGGCATTTGTAATGCCGCCTGGACGTTCATGCAAATCGTGCTCTGAATTTTGCATGAACGTTTCGGGCGGGGTTACAAACCACAGCTGTCCCAACGTCCCACCTAGAATAACAGGGGTTGGTGGCAACCATCTTCCCAACTTTTGTAATTAAACTCCGCGAAGAGCTGATTTATCTGGATTCTTTCAAAAACATTCACGCTCAAAACCTGTAGAATTTCGTAGAGGGATTTGGGAATTT
>JBIKKP010000024.1:0-25427 GCA_044360285.1 Rickettsiales bacterium | reverse complement strand
GAAATGCCGTTTTGCGCAACAGTTTCATGACGCGAGCCCGTATTGACAAAAACGCCAACCGAAACGGTTTCCACGTCTTTCATTTCATCAACCGCAACGCGCAGGCCATTTTCAAGAGTTATGATTTTTGAATTCATGTGAAAAAATATGTTTTAAATTACCCATTCAACCCGTCATCCTTGAATTACACAGCAATTCGAGGATCTCGTTAAGTTTAGCGTTGAGCAAAACAAGATCCTCGGCTTTGCGAGCCAAGGATGACGGTTGTTCAGGCTTAATAATGACGTTTTTGTACAAGCCGCTTTTCTAAAACTAAAAACAATTTTCGTGAAAAACCCTCCAATCCTCTCTATTCGCGACGCCACAATTTCTTTCGCCAAAAAAACGCTCTTTGAAAATCTTCACCTCAACATCTTTCCAGGAGATCGCGTTTGCTTAATTGGCAAAAATGGCGTGGGCAAAACCAGCTTGATGCGTGTAATTGCCGGCGAATTTGAACTTGATGTTGGAGAGCGCTGGATCTCGCCCAATATGCATCTGGGCTATCTTTCGCAAAACGAAACTTTGCCGCCAAATGTCAGCGTTTTTGATTTCATCATGAGCGGACAAAAACTTGACGAGCACAAATCTTACCTTGTCGATATCATCTGTGATCACCTCAAAATTGATAAAAACGCCCTCACCCACAATCTCTCAGGCGGCCAAAAACGCCGCGCTAATCTTGCCCGCGAGCTGGTTTTGGAACCAGAAATTTTATTGCTCGACGAACCAACGAACCATCTCGACTTAGAAATAATTCAGTGGTTAGAAGAATATCTGCGTACCTTCAAAGGCGCGCTGGTGTTGATTTCGCACGATCGCAAATTCTTGGAAAAAACTTCCAACAAAGTTTTTTGGCTGCGCGCCGGCCAAGTCAAAATCAACCTCAACGGCTATCAAAATTTCGACGAATGGTCTAGTTCAATCATCGATCAAGAACAACGCGAGCTCGATAATTTGCAGAAAAAAGTCGAACTCGAAAGCGGCTGGCTACAAACCGGCGTCACGGGCAGACGCAAAAGAAATATCGGCCGTTTGCATTATCTCGACGAGCTCAAAACCAAGCTTGAAGCAACACGCAAGCTGGTGAAAGCCAATCAAAGTAAAATTAACATCGAGATGCAAAAGATGGATGAGGACGCGCCACAAGTGATTATGGCCTTCAACAATGTCAGTAAAAATTACGGCGAAAAACAACTCATCCATAAATTTTCGCTAAAAATTTTACGCGGCGAGCGAATCGGAATTTTAGGCAAAAACGGCAGCGGAAAATCGACGTTGCTTAAAATGATGATTGGCGAAGTTAATCCAGATTCAGGCACGGTAAAACCAGCCCGCGACATAAGCGTTTCGTACTTCGATCAAATTCGCAGCAACATCAAACCAACCTCAACAATTCAAGAAGTTTTGTGCGAAACCGGCGGCGAATACATTCACTTAGCCAACGGTCGCACCATGCATATTTGCGGCTATTTGAAGAATTTTATGTTCAACCCTGATGAGCGCCTGACCTTGGCTTCAACCTTGTCGGGCGGGCAACAAAACCGTTTGCTGCTGGCAAAAACTTTAGCCAACCCAGGAAATTTTATGATTCTTGACGAGCCAACCAACGATCTCGATATGGATACGCTCGACATGTTGCAAGATTACCTGATTAGCTATACAGGCACGCTGGTTGTGGTTTCGCACGACCGCGACTTTTTAGATAATGTGGCAACTTCGATTTTGGCCTTCGAAGGAAATGGCGAAATTTCGCAACATATTGGCGGCTATTCTGACTATATTGAATACAAAGAAAGAAACTCGCCAAAGCCTGTAAAACAAGACGCCAAAGCAGAAGCGAAAAAAGAACAAAGTGAAAAAATCTTAGCGCAAAATGAGTCAAAGAAATTTTCCTATAAACACCGAATTGAGCTGGAGAAGCTTCCGGAAAAAATCGATAAACTTGCAAAAAAAATTCACGAATTAAGTGAAGAACTAAGTGAAACCGAAGACCGTAATTCCGCGAATCTAGCACATATCGCAATGCAAATTTCGAAGCTGCAAATGGAATTAAATTCTGCGGAAGAAAGATGGTTGGAGCTTGAGGAGATGAAGCTTTCTTAACGAGATTTAAACGCTGGTAGCTGGGCGGAGTTTGCAACTCCGCCCAATAATTACTTCACCGCAAAACAAGGAATATAAAATCTCAGCGACTTTTTTTCTGGAATAAAAACATCATCCGCAGCCTCTGCGCAAGCATCCTCCGGCCCCATCAACTTCGTGCCTTTTGCAAGCGAAATGCAAACTCCGCGCGCCATCAAATCATCAAATTTTTTAACATTCTTCTGTAGCAAAGATTCATTGATCTCTTGCAAAGCTTTGCTCGACATACAAGCAAGCGAACCAGCTTCTGCCATCACCTGGTAAGGTTTTTCTAATTTCACCTCAACTTCTTTCTTCAAACCAAAAGGGTTAAGAATTTTCACCAGCGGAGTTATGATCAGCGCGATTAGACAAACGATGATGAGTTCCTTCATGATTTAGCCCTATTCCTTTGCAATTGTCCCGCACGCAGCTGCACAGGACAATGAAATGTTTATTTTTGGCAATTATCCCTTGACAACAAGTAAGAGATTAAGACATAATATAACTTCCAAATAACAAAGTTATATTTGCGACTTCATTTTTAGAAAAAGTTGTGATTAGATTACAGAAAATTTTTAACAAAAACAGAAAATATTTACCTAATGGCTAACGAATCAAAAACAGAAAATATAGTTAGAGATTTACTGCGAGAGAAGAGCTACTACGATAATCAAAATATCGTAATAGAAGAAAAAGCATCAGATAATCCAAAAATACAAAAATTACTTAAAAGGGCTTCTAAGAATGGAGCTGGAGCTGGTTATCCTGAATTTATAATATCTTTCAAAGACAATCCTGATGACTTAATTGTCATTGAGTGTAAAGCCAGCATATCTAAGCACGAAAGCAAAAATAGAGATAAACATAAAGATTATGCCGTTGATGGTGCTCTTCTATATGCCTCCTATTTGAAGGACGAATTTAATACGATCGCTGTTGCTGTTAGTGGTGAAAATGACAAAGAGAAGAAAATATCAACCTTCTTATGGTTGAGGCAGAATTACACCTATAAAGACATTCAAGATAAACTCTTCCTGAAATCAAAGGAACTTGAAGCTATAGTAAAACAACAATCAAAGCCTTTCGCAGAAGAAGAGCTTATAAAAAAAGCTATAGAATATAATTCATTTTTACACAAATATTCGATACCTGAAGTTGAGAGATGCACATTGATTAGCGCGATCCTCATTGCATTGCAGCATAAACCATTTCTTCATGGTTACAAATTTTTCTCTCCCGTTATGGAGGAAGAAAAAGATGATAAGGAAAACAAAGATAATCCAAAAAAGAAAAAATCCGAAAATGCTAAATTAATAGATTCATTATTGACGGCCTGCGAGAGCGTTTTGGAAAAGAATAATTTAGATTCAGAGAAAACAAAAATCATAATATCTGAATACTCTAAATTCAGGAATAATGCCGATTTTAGTTCAGATACATTCCATAATAAGAAAACTAAAAAAAATGAATTAAATACTTTGTTAAGAGATTTTATTTCATTAATTAACCAAGATATTTTACCGCATATAAACGAAAGTGAATTTGATGTATTGGGAAAGTTTTATACTCAGTTTATAAGATATGCTGGTGGCGACAAGAAAACTGGCTTGGTTCTCACTCCATCACATATCACGGACTTTTTTTGTGATATTGCGGAATTGAGTGCTGATGATATTGTTTTTGATCCATGTTGTGGAACGGCTGGTTTTCTAGTATCCGCAATGAATTATATGATCGAAAAGGCTGGCAACAATACTGAGAAAAAACAAACAATTAAATCAAAGCAACTTATAGGAATTGAAAAAAGACCAGACATGTTTTCTCACGCATGTTCAAATATGATGATGCGAGGTGATGGCAAGAGTCATATTTTGTATGGCAGCTGTTTTGATGAGAAAAATAAGAATATCATAAAAAGACAGAAACCGACAAAAGGTTTTTTAAATCCTCCTTACCAAGATGGAAATGCAGATGAGCAATTAGAGTTTGTAGAGAATACTTTAGAATGCTTAGTAAAGGATGGGGTTTGTGTTGCCATCTGCCAGATGTCCACGGTTGTTTCTGATGATAAAAAAGTAGTCGAAGTAAAAGAAAGATTGCTAAGAAGCCATACTTTAGAGGCAGTTTTTTCAATGCCAAATGACTTATTCCATCCCGTTACGGTTAATACCTGCATAATTGTTTTTAAAGCACATACTCCACATTCTCAAAATAAAAAAACATTTTTTGGATATTTTAAAGATGATGGATTCGTCAAGACGAAGAATAATGGCAGGATTGATAAAAATAAATCTTTTAAAAAGATCAAAAAACAATGGTTAGAAAAATTTCTTAATAAAGAAAATGCGGCGGGTCTAAGTCAAACACAAAATATTAATGCAGAAAGTGAGTGGTGTTCTGAAGCCTATCTTGAAACGGACTATTCAAATCTAAAAGAAGAGAACTTTATAAAAGTAATAAAAGATTTTTCTATATTTCAATTCTCCAATAACTACATCTCGACAGCGACGAATAAATCGCTCACACAAAATAAGATTAATCTAAGCGTAGAAAATTGGAAATCTTACGAAGTAAATTATTTATTTCCCGTTATAAAGCCAACAAAAGGTTCTACTACTAACGAACTGATTCCAGGTAATGAAATAGCTTATATTGCCGCTAAAAAAGATAGTAACGGTTTAGATATGATGTGTTCAAAAGAAGGCAATAAACAGTTTATATCTGAAGGCAATTGTATTGTTTTTATACAGTTGGGCGCTGGTAGTGCTGGCTATACTCTTTATCAAGAAAAAGATTTTATTGGCATGAGCGGCAAAACATCGTGCGGATACAACGATAAACTTAATAAATATAACTCTTTATTTCTTGTTACTATTTTAGATCAAGAAAGACCAAAATTTTCATTTGGAAGGAGTTGGACGGGCAATAGATTGACTTCAACAAAAATAAAACTTCCAGCAACCAAACAAGGCGACCCAGACTGGATGTTTATGGAAAATTACATAAAATCTCTACCTTACAGCTCGTCTTTATGAAGAAGAAAGATAAAGAAATAAAGCCCGATAAAGCTAATAAGGCAGTCTTCAACGCCTTGATTAGCAAGGCATCCAAACCTTTGAAACCAAAGAAGAAAACAAAGGCGTAACTGCTTTTCTTCTATTGTAGCGATAAGCAAATTCATTCACATAAGTTTGAAGATGCTTCGGGCTTACGAAGTGGTAAGTGCCGTTGATTGATCTTTTGAGTTGAGACCAAAAGCCTTCAAGGTTGTTGGTGTGAGCAGTTCCTTTTACAAACTGTTTTCTGCCATGATCTACGGTGTCGTGATTGTAGCCTAACTTGTTCAAGTTGCTGTAGCCACGGTATTCATCGGTTTTGATTTCGGCAGAAAGTGAGATATTCGCTTTAACAAAGGGCTGAATTACTGAGCTTGAAGTATTGCCGACAACTTTAGCAATAATGTTGCCGTCTCTCTCAACCGCAGCCAACACAGGAATTTTTTTCTTGGTTGATCTGCCTTGAGCATTAGGAGTTTTTTTAGAAGCGTGTTTATTGGCTTCTTTGCCACCGTAGTAAGTTTCATCAATTTCTACGGTGTTTTGTAGCTTCTCAATATCTTCATCGAAGAGCTTGCGAATCTGCTGACCCATGCGGTAAGCGCATTTGTAAGTGACTCCGATTTGGCGTTGAAGCTCCATTGCTGAAACGCCGTTTTTAGAGACGGAGAAAAGGAAAATTGCATGAAACCAATTTTTCAAACTGGTTGAAGACTTGTGAAAGATAGTGTTTGCGAGCGGGTGAATTTGAAAAGAACACCAAGCGCAAGAATAACATTTACGATCTGAAACGCGGTGATAGCTGAAAGAATTTTTGCACTCAGGACAGTTTTCTAAATGTCCGTAGCGATTCGCAAAAACTTCCTCTAAGCAAGCATCGTCATTCGGATATTTTTTATTGAACTGCTTAATTGTGAATTTTTCTTTTTTCATAATTGACTCGTTTGATTAACAACTGAGCCAACTGTAAAGATTACTTACTTGTTGTCAAGGGATAATTGCCTTATTTTTTCTTCAATCCAAAAAGTTTTGAAAAACTAAAGCGCGACTTAGAGCCAGGCTTTGCTGCTGACTTTGCACTCGCTTTTGCATAACGACTTTGCGTTGAATCAGATTTTTTCAAACCTCTTGATGGCTCAGCTGATGAAGAGTTTCTTCTGTCATCTCTATTGCGAGATGAAGGAGCTCTTCTGTCATCATCCCTGTCTCTAGGTGCAGAGCTTCTTCTTTCGCCGCTTCTTTCCGAATCGCGGTCGCGATTTCCACCAAAAGATGAACGAGATTTTGGTCTGTCGTCTTTTCTTGAGGAATCTCTGTCGCGTCTTGGTTCTCGCGTTCTGTAAGACTTTTCGCGCTTCATTTCCTCAGCAAATTCTGTTGAAGAATTTCCGCCGGAGGTTGGAATTTTTTGTTTGGTTAGTTTTTCAATATCGCGCAGATATTCTTTTTCGCTGTCGTCACAAAATGAAATTGCAATACCATCACGACCTGCTCTTGCTGTGCGTCCAATACGATGCACATAACTTTCTGGGTCACGCGGAATGTCATAATTAAACACGTGGCTAATTGCTGGAATGTCAATGCCGCGCGCTGCAATGTCGGTTGCAACAAGCACTTTAATTTTTCCAATACGGAACTCTTCCAAAGCACGCTGACGGGCGTTTTGAGACTTGTCGCCATGAATTACGTCGCAAGAAATTCCGTTGCGCTCAAGAAAATCTACCAAACGATTTGATCCATGTTTCGTGGCACAAAAAACGATTGCGCTGGTGGTACCTTCAGCAGTCAAAAGTTTTTTAAGTAAAAAACTTTTTTGTGCTTTTTCGACAAAAATAACTTTTTGATTAATGCGCTCAACGGTTGATGATGCAGGCTGCACCTCAATTCTGACCGGATCTTTCAAAATCGAATTAGCCAAAGACGAAATGCTTTCTGGCATGGTTGCCGAAAAGAATAATGTTTGGCGACGATCTGGAATTTTTTTGATGATTTTTTTGATGTCGTTAATGAAGCCCATATCAAGCATACGATCAGCTTCATCAAGCACGAGCACTTCAAGTTGCATATAACGAACAAAGCCGCGCTCGCTTAAATCAAGAAGTCGACCTGGGGTTGCAATCAAGATATCAACACCTGGAGCAATTGCTGTAATTTGCGGCTTTTCATTAACACCACCAAAAACCACTGCGTAGCGCAAACCCAAATCTTTTCCATAAAGTTCGATATTTTCAGCAATTTGTAAAGCCAATTCGCGAGTTGGCGTGAGAACTAAAACGCGCATTCCGCCAGATTTTGCTGACGATTTTTTTTGCGCTAAATTGTGTAAAATTGGCAGAGAGAAGGCGGCTGTTTTGCCGGTTCCCGTTTGTGCAATGCCAAGGATATCTTTGCCTTCGATAATAGGCGAAATTGCTTGTTGTTGAATTGGCGTCGGGCTGGTATAGCCTTTCTTTTCAAGGGACGCGAGGATTACAGGATTGAGGTTTAGGTCTTTAAAATTTGTCATTTTTTTATTTTTTCTTCAAACAAAAAAGCGTCGCTTCACCTTATAGCGAAGCGACGCTTTTTAAATAAATTTTAGCAAAAACTTATTTAACTGCTGGAGCTGCAACTGGAGCTGAAGCTGCTGCTGGAGCTGCTGGAGCTGCTGCGCCGTCAACTGGAGCTTCTACACTTACTGCGTCAGCTGCTGGAGCTTCAACAGGAGTTTTTACTTCTTCAGAAACTTTTTTCAAGTTAGCGAGGCCTTCTTCAAGACTTGCACCAAGTTTCTTTTCGCAACCATAGATCACGCCCATCAACTTGCCAATGAAATCTTTCTGACCTTGAATATGCCAAGTGACCATAGTGCTGCCGGCTTCTTCTTTGAAGACGAATTCAACTGTATCGCTGGCTTTAAGAGGCTTTTCCATTTCAAGCGCAATTTTAACTAAGCTATTTGGAATAACTTCAGTAATAGTCATTTTACCAGCACCAACGTCACTATTTCCAGACCAAGTTTGGTGAGAATTTAAACCAGCTTCAGATGGGCCACCATAAACAACTTGCATGTTTGGGTCAAGATTAGCCCACGGAGACCAAGCAGCCCATTTGTGAAAATCGTTAACGTGAGAAAAAACTTCTGGCGCTGGAGCGTTGATAGCAACAGATCTGCTGACATCAAGCTGAGAAGGTTGCTTGGCAACATAGGCAGAAAAAGCAGCAAGTGCAACCGCCAAAACAATAATAACTTTTTTCAACATTTTGTAAAAAAATTTAATTTGAGAGAGGTTCTTCCAAGAAATTTGGAAGAGTTAGAAAATGATTTTTGCAAGTTAGCTGAGGGCTGTAAGGCACTGAGGCCGTAAGCAACCAGAGTTACTTGAAATAATATCTGCGCAAAAAATTATTTACGAAAAATTTAATAGCAATTGCTCCATTTTTTTTCTGATAAAATTCTTCTCTGATAAAAAAAATTCTTGAGCCTCGGTAAAATTTTTTACAAAATTTTTAAGCTGATATTGCTCATCAAAAGCGTTTCCAAAAATTTGCTCGAATTGATTTTTGTCACTTTTTTTTGCCTCGGAAATTGTGATTAAAATTGCCGCTATCGATAGCTCTGGAAGCGCTTCTGCAGAAGCTAGACGATATTCCAATCGTTTCTGTTTTTTATCATTTTGTGCTGTTGGAATGCGAATTGCACAAGTGCGATTATTTGCACCAAAACTTAGATTCACCGGTGCGCTAAATTTTCCGCTGCGAAACAAATTTTTATTCAACTCAAAATCAAAACGCAGATAATCTTCTGCACTTGGCGCTAGAAAAATCATCGTAAAATCAACTGCCGCAAGCAAAGAATTGGCGCAGCTTCGAAGCATTTCCTCATCAAGAAAAAAAACATTTTCATCCAACTCATTATACAGCGAAAGATTAAACTGCAGAGCATTGCCACAGTCATCAAAAAAAGGCTGCGCAGCAAAAGAAGCGTGATAATTTTTTATGCGAGCAAAGTTTTTTATAAATTTTTTTGCTGCATCTAATTCAAAGCAGAGCCTTGATAAATCTGCTGTGAAAGCAGTTTTGATTTCGATTTGCGCTTTACCACGCTCTTTTTCAACGGCGTAAATTAATGGAAAGTTTTTACAAATTTCTGCCGCAAGCTCAGAAATAAATCGCTGCACCAACTCATCATCCACGCAGCTTCGCGTCTTTTCATCAAGCAAAAAAAATTCCAACTCACATCCAATTTTTGGAGTTAGTGAGTTGGAATTTACAAAAAATTTCTGCGCCTCCTGCAAAATCAGCGCACGATTTTTGTGAAGCTTTTCAAGCACTAGATATTCGCGTTGATCCACTGCAACAAAGCTGTTTTTGGCATTGAACCAACTTTGCTGTCGACAAGTTTTCCATCTTTAAAAATCATCAAAGCTGGAATGCCGCGCACCATGTATTTTGAAGGAATTTCAGGATTTTCATCAACGTTGCACTTGAACACAACAAGCTTACTTTCCAACTCTTTTGCAACTTCATCAACAATTGGACCTAATTGGCGACAAGGTCCGCACCAAGGAGCCCAGAAGTCTACAAGTACCGCGTGAGAAGAATTAAGAACGTCATTTTGAAAGCTGCTGTCGCTGGTTTCTTTTGTCATATTAAAGATTTTTAAAGGTTAGAGTTATGTTAAAAGTTTTTTGCGCCTTAATCAAATTACTTTGATTATTTTCAACCACAGAAAAACCAAAAATTGTGCAACAGCCTTCGCGCAAAATCGCCAAGCTGCGCGATAAATTACGACCCAAAACAAAGTCACGACTGAGCATCAAATTTAATTTCCAATTATTCGCTAAATCAATTTTTGTCGAAATACTTGCCTGCTCTTTTTGCTGCGCGTTTTGCTTGGTTCTTCGAATTAAAAGGTAATCAGAGTTTATAGAGAATTTATCAAAACTCAGCCCCATTGTCACTTGGTTAATATCATTGCGATAGTTCGACTGGTCTAGCTGAAAAGAGTAAAGAATCGAAAAATATTTCTGCGCTTTATACATCGCCTGCCCAACGATGTTCGATTTATTATTTTGCGCGAAGCCCTTAATTACAACATCTTGCACTCGATCACTTTTTCTAAAACTTTGTCCAGCAATCAAACCAAATTCGCCATATTTGTTAAAAAAAGATGTCTTCGCGCCATAATTCATACGCTCTCCCGACTCGTTACGATCATGGCCAGCAATTCGATCATTAATGAACAAATTACTCACAGTTAACTCTGAAGGATTTCCATCTTCATTTGGTAATTTTGAGAAACTTTTTTGATACGAGCTAGAAACAAAAGAGGCCATTGGCTCAAGCATCAAGCTGTTGCTCTTCGTTTTTTTAATCAGCGGCAAACGCCATTTTAGCGATATTTCTGGTTTGTAAGTAGTCTGTGTTGAGTCGTAATCATTGCTGCGCGGAATGTTTTTAAAATTGTTCTCAAGATAATAAGCATCGGTCTGAACTTTAGCACCAAGATTAAATAGGTTGCCGCGCAAGTTGAAAGGCGCCTGAACCTCTGGGGTTGCGCTGAGGCGACGATATTGCAAACCATCTTCACGATTAATTGTCGTGAAATTTGAAGTCAGGGCAAGTTTTTCTTTGAAAAAACGTGGTTTGCTTTCGATATGCGAATCAATAATTGGCATAGCAAATACAGCAGCTTTTTCATTTTCCACATCCTCAAGCTCTTGAATGCGAATTGTCTTCATCGCATGGTAAGAACGGCCGTTGATGTAATCGACATTCGCCTTCGACATAGTGTAGGCAAGGTATTGGAAGTGATAGTCACGCAAATAATTGCGATCGGAAACCGTGTTGATGTTATAGTCGAGGCCGGTGTTTTTGGTAAAATCAAATTCACCAGTTGAAGCTATGTTCCAGCGATAGGTTTTGTCAGTACGCGTTATGACCGTAGTATCGGTGACAGTTTTGATTTGGTTATTAGCAATTTCAAAATCCAACTTATACGGCCCATATTTCGTGTTGTGACGAAATTCATTTTTCAAAATCAGCTGTCTTCCATCAAGCCCAAATCGCGGCGATAGCGTGAAATCCTTGTTTGGCGCGATATTAAAATAATAAGGCGTTTCCAGCATGATACCCAAGTTCGAAGTCTTCAGATAATGCGGACTCAAAAAACCAGACTCTCTTTTTTTACCCGGAAGCGGCACGCTCATGTAAGGTATGTAGATCACCGGAACGTTGTAAAAGCGCAAAAAAGCGTGCGAACTTCTCATTACTTGTTCGCCACGATCAATGGTGGTTTTGGAAGTTTTTATCGAAGCAAAGTCACGTTTTTTTCCAGCAATTTCATTATTGGCGCTAATTTCTGGATTTGGACAAAAAGAAAAAATTGGACGCTGCAACACAGTCTTTAAAGGATTCTGACGCTCAATTTCTGGCGAAGATAAAT
This sequence comes from Rickettsiales bacterium, assembly GCA_044360285.1. Classification (GTDB taxonomy): domain Bacteria; phylum Pseudomonadota; class Alphaproteobacteria; order Rickettsiales; family UBA1997; genus UBA2645. The sequence goes on along the minus strand of JBIKKP010000024.1, from coordinate 13,778 downwards.
AAGATCCGTCATTAAAGAAAATTTTTCCGTCAAGAAATTTACCTTTACTGAAATCATCTTTCATCTCGACTTCCCTCACCAACATGTTGCCAACTTCGATATTTCTCACCTTCACATTGCCAATCGCGCGAATGATTTTTCCATCTTTGTTGTAAGTCATTTTATCAGCAAAGATCACGCTAGTGTCTTTTTTTGCTTCAGCATTTCCAGTTGCAACGATCTCGTTTTCTACACCATCTCCATCAATACTATCAGCTTTAAGAACTGTGGGCAGTGAATTATTGCTGCTTTTGGCAACCGAGGGAATTGCCCAAGAACTTTGCGCAAAAAAAACCGCGCAAAAAAAAATTAAAAATGTTCGCGCGGGCCTGACGGACATTAAATCAAATTAAGGTTTTTCGGACGCGCTTTTTTCAACCAAATCACAATAAGCATACGCGTCAAAATAATCGCCGAGAACATTGAAGAGATTATTCCAACAGAAAGAGTGACAGCAAAGCCTTTCACCGGACCCGTGCCAAAAACATAAAGGAAAAAAGCAACAATTAGCGTGGTAATGTTAGAGTCGGTAATGGTTCTAAATGCTTGGTGAAAGCCCTGCTCTAGCGCCGCAAAGATTGTTCTTTTTTCACGCAGCTCTTCTTTGATCCGCTCAAAAATAAGTACGTTAGCATCAACTGACATGCCCATTGTAAGCACAATTCCCGCAATTCCTGGCAAAGTAAGAGTTGCACCAAGAAGTGAAAGAACGGCTAGGATGATTGCGATATTTACCACCATTGCCAAGTTGGCGATGAAGCCAAAAAATCCGTAAAAGATAAACATAAAAATGGCAACAAAGACAAGCCCAGCAAGCGCTGAGATGCTACCATTTCTAATTGAATCAAGACCAAGTGATGGCCCAACGCTTCTTTCTTCAATTACTTTTAAAGGCGCTGGAAGTGCACCAGCTCTAAGCAAAAGCGCAACTTGATTTGCTTCTTCCGTGGTAAAATTTCCCGAAATTACGCCCGAACCTTGATTAATTACCGAATTAATTCTTGGTGCTGTAACGATTTTTCCATCAAGAACAATTGCAAAAAATTTACCGATATTTTCTTTGGTAATTTCTGCAAATTTTTGAGCACCAACATCGTTAAATCTAAAGCCAACCGCCGGCTGTCCTTCGTGATAAGTTGTGTTGGCATCAACCAGCGAATCGCCACTTAAAACTACTTCTTTTTTGATTAAGTAAGGACGACCTTCGGAATCATACATCCTTTCAGTATCTGGTCCAGTGGCAGTAAAATCAGCACTCGCAAAGCTTGCTTCATCAACAAAATGAAAAGTCATTTTGGCAGTTTTACCAAGCAAGGACTTCAGCTCAGAAGAATTTTCAACACCTGGAACTTGCAGCAAAACCCGGTTTTCGCCTTGCGCTTGAATGGTTGGCTCTTTTGTGCCTTCTTCATCAACACGACGACGGATAATTTCAATTGATTGCTTAATGAGATTTTGTTTCAGCAATCTGAGTTCGTCGCTAGAAAAATATAGCTCGAAACGATTTGAATCCTCATCAAGCTCAACATTTTTGCTTAATTTTCGAATAATTTTTTTTGCTATTTTTTGCTGCTCTTCATCGTCGAGCACAAAAATTATTTTGCCGCCAGCCATCTCTGGCACTGCCCTCACCGCTTCATCACGAAAAGAATTTTTGATTTCATTTCTTAAATTCGCGAGCTGCTCTTTGACGTAATAGTCGAAATCAATTTCAAGCATCAGTTGCGAACCGCCGCGCAAATCAAGGCCCAAATTGATTTTTTGCTTTGGCAAAAATCGCTCAATTTTTTTAGTAAATGGCGAATCTGGATTTTGTAAAAGCAGCGACGGAAGCGCAAAAAATAAGGCCGCAAGGCAAACTGCTGAGATCAGGAAAATTTTTAACTTCGAAAAATGAAGCATGGCTTAAAAGGCTTGGAGTGTTGATTTACTTGGTTTTAGATGCTTTTGCTTCAACAAGCTCAGCAACATATTGCTTAAGAACTTTGATGCGAATGCCATCAGCAATTTCAACTTCGAGCTGATTTTCTTTTTCAAGCATTTCCTTAACCACACCAACAATTCCGCCGCTTGTTGCCACTTTATCTCCAACTTTCAAGGCACCAATCATTGCTTGCGTTTCTTTCATTCTCTTAATTTGCGGACGAATGATCAAAAAATAAAAAATCGCAAAAATTGCAATTAACGGAAAAAAACTTGCGATAAAAAATTCGTCTTTCGGCGCGCCAGCAGAGGCTTCAGAAGTTTGAGCAACGGCATTAGAGATAAGAATTTGGTCGAACATTTTTTAAGAGATTTTGATTAATTAGTCGGCTTGCAAGAGAAGTTCTTTAAGCCTTTGAGCTGATTCTTCTTGCGACTCAGGGGTTTGTTTTTCTGGATTATTCGCATCCGGCATTTCGGAAAAATTCGGCGGAATAACCAGCGAGTTTAGGTCTTTGTCGCTTTTGCAAGAAAAAACTAGAGCCAGTAAGGCTAAAGCAAAGATTTTTTTTGTGATTTTTTTCATGATTTTCGTGCCGTTTTTTTAGGAAAAATCACTTCGTCAAAAAGCAAAATTACTACACCAATAAAAATGCAGGAATCCGCTAGGTTAAAGGCTGGCCAGTGATAAGAAGCGATGTGAAAATCAAGAAAATCAGCAACCGCGCCGTTTTTTAGGCGGTCAATTAAGTTGCCAAAGGCCCCGCCAATCACTAAGCCAAGCGCCCAGGAAAAATGTGGCTTGGTGTTTTGATGCAACCAAAAAAACAGGGTAATAATGATTAAAAATTGGATCACCGAAAAAATTATCCAACTGCCTTCAAGCTCGCTAAACATGCCAAAACTCACACCATAATTCCACACGTAAACCAGACTAAAAAAGTCAAAAATTTTGATTTCTGGATTGTCAATATTTTGCGTTGAGGCAATGTTTTCTAGTATCGAGAAAATCATCTGCTTGCTCATCAAGTCAAAAACAGCCGTAAAAAAAGCGACAGCGACTCCGTAGAAAAAAAGTTTTTTTGCTGTTTTTTTTGCTTTGCTCATGTGGTTTAGAAATCTTAATTGGAAGGCCTTAAACGCTAAAATCTGAAATTTTAATTCTGAAATAGAATCAATGAAAATCATCTTCATGGGCACACCGCAATTTTCTTGCCCTACTTTAGAAAAATTACTTACCGATCCTTTTTTTGAAATCGCCGCAATTTATACTCGCGAGCCGCAAATTGCCGGACGCGGACATAAAATACAAAACTCGCCAATTCACGAGCTAGCTCTCAAAAATAATCTAAAAATTTTTACGCCAAAAACCCTACGCGACGCAAAAATTCAGGAAGAATTTATTGTTCTAAAAGCCGATGCCTGCGTGGTTGTTGCCTACGGATTGCTACTACCAAAAGAAATTTTACAAGGAACGCGCCTGGGCTGTTTTAACATTCACCCTTCACTTTTACCAAAATGGCGCGGAGCCGCACCAATCCAGCGCACAATCATGTCTGGAGACAAGGAAACCGCTGTTGATATTATTAAGATGGATGAAGGCCTCGACAGCGGCGACGTAGTTTTTGAACAAAAAATTTCGCTGAAAGGAAATGAAACTTACGCCAGCCTGGCGCCAGAACTAGCGCAGCTTGGCGCCAAAATGATGCTCAAAGTTTTGCGCGATGCTGCTGATGGAAAAATTGTCGCAAAGCAACAAAATCATGCTTTGGCAACCTATGCCAAAAAAATTGAAAAAGCCGAATGTGCAATTGATTGGACAAAATCCGCCGCCGAAATTGAGCAAAAAATCCGCGCGCTAAACGGCGTGGTTGCTGCTAATTTCAATTACGACAACGAGAAAATAAAAATTTTTGCCGCAGAAATTTTAGACAAAAATTCTAGCAAAAACGAAGCTGGAAAAATTCTTGCTAATGATTTCTCAATTCAATGTAAAAGCGGAGTTCTTAGGCCTTTGAAGCTACAGCGCCAAGGAAAAAATGTAGTCAGCCGAGAAGAATTTCTGCGGGGATTTAAGTTAGAAGTTGGAAAAATTTTAACTGTTTAACGAAACGCTTGAAAGGATGCAGCCTGACTTCGTTCTTTTTTGTATTTAGTAATGCCAAGCCTGTCGAAGCATGGTTAAATTTACTCTGATTCCCCTTTTTTCACTATCGCAACCATCTTTGCCAACGCTGTATTCACGCGATGCCACTGCTTAATTGGTACTGAAGGAATTCCTGCAACAACTTGCATCGGCTCAACATCCCTCATCACGCCGGTCATGCCAGCAATTTTTGCGCCGTCACCAATTTTGATATGGCCAGCCAAGCTGGCATTTCCGCCAACTTGCACAAATCTGCCAACTTCACAACTTCCTGCAACAGCCGAGGTTCCAGCAAAAACGCTGCCTTGGCCAATTGAAACATTGTGGCCAATTTGCACAAGATTATCGATTTTTACACCGTCAGAAATTTTCGTATTTCCAATCGCACCGCGATCAACACAAGAGTTGGCGCCAATTTCCACGTCGCTGCCAATTTCAACAATTCCAAGTTGAATAATTTTGTGATTAACGCCGGCGTCATGGGCAAAACCAAAACCATCTTGGCCAATTTTTGCTCCGTTAAAAAATACTGTATTTTTGCCAACTATGGCAAATGAAATAACTGCTGCAGCATTGATTTTGCAGCCATCACCGATGATGCAGCCGTCCATAACGCAGGCACTTGGACCAACAAAACAATTAGCGCCAATTTCAACATTTTTACCAACATAAGCAGTTGGCGCAATCACCGTTCCAACGCCGATTTTGGCAGTTGGATGAATGTTTTTTCCCTCAACAAATTCGCAGTGTTTTTCCTCATAAAATGCTGCCGCAACTTTAGAGTAAGCGAAGTAAGGATTCTTATGAACTAAAGTCACCATGCCTTGCGGCGCTTTGCTTGCCGACTTTTCATCAAGCAAACAAAAACCAGCTTTTGAGACCAAAAATTTATCGATGTATTGACCAGAATTTAGAAAAGAAATTTCGCTTTTTTGTGCCTTATCCAGCGTGGCAATATCAAAAACTTTTTGCTGCAAATCAGTTCCAGGAAGAGCTGCAGCGCCCGTGATTTCAAGCACTTGCGCTAAAGTTAAGAACTCAAATTTTTTATTAAAAAAACGATCGCGTGACATGTTAATTATTCTCTGGCTGTTGCTGGTTATGCATTGGTTTAAAATAGATTTCAGAAATATAGCGGCGGCCCTTAGCACCACGTTTAAGCTGCACGATGATATCAACAACGTTCTTAATGTAAGAAGTGATTTCAGTTGGCGTCATGCCAAGACCCGCTTGCATCACCATCATTTTCAATTGCTCGATGGCCATTTTTGGGGTGTCCGCGTGCAAAGTAGAAATTGATCCTGGGTGACCAGTGTTGACTGCGCGTAAAAAACTGAAAGCTTCTAAACCACGCAACTCACCGACGATAATGCGCTCTGGGCGCAAACGCAGACAGGCCTCAATTAAATCTTGCGTATTAACTTTTGAGCGACCTTGACCACCTTTTGAAGCAATTAAGTGCACGCGATTTTGATGTGAACTGAGGTCAATTTCTCGCGCATCTTCAACCGTGATTAGACGCTCATCGTGCGGAATGGCGCGAATTACTGCATTAGTGAAAGTTGTTTTACCAGTGGAGGTACCACCAGAAATGATGATATTTTTTTTGTAAACAACGCTGCGCGCTAAAAAATCTTTCACGCGGTTAAGCTGCAGCAACTTGGTTAGAATCATGTCATTCTTGTCTTCGATTTCGCCAACCGAAGTTGAATCGAACATGCCCATTTTTTCGTAATCATCTAAATTCCATTTCAATGGCGATGGTTTACGAATCGACATAACCACCGAGCCTTGTTCACAAGCGGGCGGAAAAACAATTTGAATACGAAAGCCACTAGGCAGCGTTGCAGAAAGTAGCGGCTCTTCTTCACTTAGGCGTTGTTCAGTTGCCTGCGCAACAAGCCTTCCCAAAGATTTTAGATGCTCGAGATCGAAAGTTGGCAACTCTTCGCGAATCATATCACCTTTCATCTCAACCCACGCTTCAAATGGTCGATTGATTGAAACTTCGTTCACGCCATCGCGATCGAGGATTTGCTTCAGAGGCAACAGGTATGAGTCTAATGCTGCTACGCTCATCTAAAAACTGAGTAAAATTCCGGTTAAAAAAACATAACCCAAATTGTCTTTGAGCTGTCTTTGACTTGCAGGCAGCGAGCCTTGATTTACAAGGTCTGATGCCGTCGGTTGATTAGAAGAAAAAGCGAATTTTGTCACTTCGAAATAAGGCATAAAATCGCGACTTAGCTTATAGTCAAGGCCAAGCGAAATTGCCTGATATTTGTTATTTTGGAAATTGCTTTGAAGTGCGGTAATGCTGGCTGCAGCTGGTCCAAATTCGTAAGAAATTCCGGCGGTAAAATAATTTGGATTAGCATATTTTTTTCCTGAGTAATCGCGGCAATCCTGCGATCCTAGGGGCCTTGCCGGTTCATAGTCACAAGAATAAATTCCGCTTTTTGGCTGCAAAGATTTCAGCCAAGAACCGTAAGAAAATCCCAAAGTAAAACCAAAATAACTAGCGCTGGCACCAAGATCATAAGCCATCAAATCGTTGAGCGGCGTGCCTGCAGGCGACTTTGAATTTTTAACATTTCCCTTTTCTGCGGTTGCTGAGAAAGCCAAACCAAGATTGTCCAAATCAAGCATGTAATTTGCGCCAAGCGAGAAAATATTTTCGATGCGAGTTGTCGTAGAATCCAGCGCGGTATTGGCCGTAAAACCAGAATTGGCGGCATTTGGTGCATAACTTACCCCAAGTTGCAAACCTTCCAATCTAGGCGAATAATAACTGAGTTTCGTTGCATCTTCAACACCATCGAAGCTTGTATCCTTTAGCGCGCGGAAGTTGCTGCGATTAAATTTTTCACTAAAATTTTTTGCACCACCACCATGACCAATTGGCGATTGCGCCAATAAAATAAAGGCGGGAAGTCGAACATTTCCTAAAGAATTTTTTGGCATCGACAAGTTTATGTGCTCAAGATATTTTCCATTAATTCCCCCTGCGCCACGCGCAATACGGGCTGCACCAACTTTCATTTTTTGATTTACGGCAAAATTATTACCAAACTCAACTTTGCCAAAATCGCTTTCCGCAAATAAAAATGTTTGATCGAGATTTGGATTTTCTTTGCGGTGATTGCTGTTGAAGTTAAATTCAACTTTTGCCACTGCGCCATAATTTATGCCGTTTTCCAGCTTTTTTTGTGCACGTAAAAAAATCTGTGAATCATTACCAATGGCAAATTTTTCTTTCGAATAATTGCGATTAATTCCATCTGGTAATTTTTTTGCTTCAAAAGCCGAAGCTTGATTAGCAAGGCCTGCCGAGACATTTAAAAATCCGTCAGCAGAAAAAATATCCTTACTTTGCGCTTGCGTTGACAGAGTCAAAAAAAGCAAAAACAGAAAAAATCTCAGAAAATTTTTATTCATTTCAGATATGGTTTACCTGCCCCACTGGCCAATTCCATCCACTCTTGGCAAGCGCGAAATTGATTACGAAACAGTTTTCGAAAGAATGTCATTGGTGTTGGAAAGACTTGGCAATCCACATAAAAAAATGCCGCCGATAATTCACGTTGCAGGCACGAATGGCAAGGGTTCAGCAACTTCGCTGCTAGCAAAGATTTTTTCTTGTGCAGGCTACAAAACTCACATCTACACCTCGCCTCACCTTCACGACTGCAATGAGCGAATCGTGTTAAATGGTGAAAAAATTTCCGACAGTTTTTTGTACGAAATTCTTGAAGAAACCCGCCTTGCAACTGATCAAACGCCGCTAACTTTTATGGAAGCTTTTACCATCGCTGCTTTCGTCGCTTTTGCAAAAGTGCCCTCAGACGTTGTGGTTATTGAGTGCGGAATGGGTGGAAGAATTGATGCAACCAACATTTTTGAAGAAAAATTGCTGACTTTGATCATGCCAATTTCTTTCGATCACATGGAATATCTGGGAAATTCTATTGAGCGAATTGCGCTGGAAAAAGCGATGATAATGCGCAAAGAAACGCCGCTGGTTGTGGCTGCGCAGCCCAGCGCTGCAAAAAATATCATCAAGATTTTGGCGGCAGATCAAAAAATTCCGGCATTTTTTTATGACGAAGATTTTGCAATTGAGCTTAATTTTGAGAGCGGAGAATTTGATTTCCGCGACCAAAATAATTTTTTTGAAAACCTTCCAAAGCCATCCCTGCCAGGGCTTCATCAATATGTTAATTTTGCCACAGCGATTGCCGCTGCAACAATTTTACAGCAGAAATTTTCAATCACTGAGACGCATATCAGACAAGCAATCAGCAGCGTTTATTGGCCAAGTCGCTTGGAAAAAGTTTCGGGAAATTTGAATAAAATTCTAAAAAATCCTGAAAGCGAAATTTGGATTGATGGCGCACACAACGAAGCTGGCGCCTTTGCTTGCGCACGCTGGTTGGAAGAAGAAACGAAGAAAGACGGAAAAGAAAATTTTGTGATTTGCGGCTTCAGCAAAAATAAATGCAAAAAAGAATTTTTAGAAAAATTCCGTGATGTTGCCAAACTTACTGCTGTGCGAGTTGATGGCGAACCTTATCCAGAAGATACACAAAAAATTGTTGAGATTGGCGCAAAAAATAATCTGCAAATTTCTGCAGCAAGTGATTTATCAGAAGCAATTTACAACATCACACAAAACACCACCAACTCTTGCCGCATCTTGATTTGCGGCTCACTGCACTTGGCACGCGATGTTAGAAAATTTTCCAAGAGTAACTACAAATAAATCTCACTCTCCTTGAAGAAGAGCGAGAAATTTATTTGTAAATGTGACTGCTGGTTTTTGAATTACTTGGCGTGCTTTTACATCTATTTGGTGCAACCCAATATTTTTTTAATTAGTTGTACAAGTTGTACAACGTTACCTCTTGATTCATTTTGTACACCAAACCTTCTTGGAGTTCCTGATGGACTATAGCTATCGCCTTCAGAAAATTTACCTTCTGACCATTGTCCCTCAAATAATAGTCTGCCTCCTTCGTCTCTTAACAAACCTTTTAAGTAATTATCATCTTCGAACTCTCCTTCGAATTTAATATAACCATTAGGATGCCTCTCTATTCCCTTTCCTCTCTTTTTACCAGAAAACCACTGTGCTTGATATTGAATGGAACCATCCTTGCGAAAAAGTTTTCCTGTTCCATGCTGTATCCCCCCTTGCCATCCTCCCTCATATTCAGTAGAACCATCTGGGCGCAATAGTTTCCCTTCTCCGTGAGCTTCACCATTTTGAAATTCTCCTTCATAAGTAGAACCATCTGGGCGCAATAGTTTCCCTTCTCCGCGAGCTTCACCATTTTGAAATTCTCCTTCATAAGTAGAACCATCTGGGCGCAATAGTTTCCCTTCTCCGTGAGCTTCACCATTTTGAAATTCTCCTTCATAAGTAGAACCATCTGGGCGCGATAGCTTTCCTTTTCCATGCCGTAGCCCCACTGCCCAATCTCCTTCATAAGCAAAACCATCTCTGTATGAAAATTTTCCCACTCCATGCTGTTTCCCCCTTTGCCAATCTCCTTCATAAGAACCCTCTACGTGTAATAATTTTCCTTTTCCATGCTGCATCCCCACTTCCCAATCTCCTTCATAATAATAACCATCTGGGTCTGAGATTTTTCCTTTGCCATGTTGCAGCCCCCTTTGCCACTTTCCTTCATAAACAAAACCATTTGTATATAAAAATTTTCCTTCTCCATGCTGTAGACCCGCTTCCCAATCTCCATCATATTCAATAGATTCATCTGGGTGGAATAGTTTCCCTTTTCCGTGAGGTTCACCATTTTTCCAATCTCCTTCATAAGCAGAACCATCGGGGCGAGAAATCTTTCCTTCTCCATCTTGCAGACCTCCTTCCCAATCTAATTTATATCTAGAACCATCTGGGCGTAATAGAGTTCCTCTTCCACGTTGTATCCCCCCTTCCCAATCTCCTTCATAAGCAGAACCATCTGGGTGCGTTAGCTTTCCTTTTCCATGCTTTAACCCCTCTTGCCACTCTCCCTCATATTCAACAGAACCATCTGGGCGAAAAGTTTTTCCTATTCCATGCTCTAACCCCTCTTGCCATCCCCCCTCATATTCAATAGAACCATCTGGGCGAAAACTTTTTCCTATTCCGTGAAGTTTACCATTTTGAATTCCTCCCTCATATTCAATAGAACCATCTGGGCGAAAACTTTTTCCTATTCCGTGAGCTTTATCATTTTGAAATTCTCCTTCATAGTCAATAGAACCATCTGGGTATGAAAGTTTTCCTATTCCATGCTTTAACCCCTCTTGCCATTCTCCCTCATATTCAATAGAACCATCTGGGCGAAAACTTTTTCCTATTCCGTGAAGTTTAGCATTTTGAATTCCTCCCTCATATAAAATAGAACCATCTGGGCGAAAACTTTTTCCTATTCCGTGAGCTTTACCATTTTGCGATTCTCCTTCATAGTCAATAGAACCATCTGGGCGAAAACTTTTTCCTATTCCGTGAGTTTTACCATTTTGAAATTCTCCTTCATATTCAATAGAACCATCTGGGCGAAAAGTTTTTCCTATTCCATGCTCTAACCCATCTTGCCATCCCCCCTCATATTCAATAGAACCATCTGGGCGAAAACTTTTTCCTATTCCGTGAGCTTTACCATTTTGCAATTCTCCTTCATAGTCAATAGAACCATCTGGGCGAAAACTTTTTCCTATTCCGTGAGTTTTACCATTTTGAAATTCTCCTTCATATTCAATAGAACCATCTGGGTATGAAAGTTTTCCTATTCCATGCTCTAACCCCTCTTGCCATTCTCCCTCATATTCAATAGAACCATCTATGTGGAATATCTTCCCTTTTCCGTGAGGTTCATTATTCTGAATTTCTCCTTCGTAACGACTTCCGTTATCGTAAATTAATAGATTTCGATTTACCGAACAGTAAACTACAAGACCTTCTTCATAAAATAATCCTAGATTAGTACCAACTGGTTCAGTTCTCGTGGTAATAATTGCGTTTAGCGATGTTTTGGGATTTAAATTTCTTACTTCTCGCAATATTTGGATAGCTCTTGATACAGCCTCAATAAGAGGCGCTTTATCCTCTTCTTCTATAAGATATTCACTTCCTTCTTTTGCTTCATTAATTGTTGTTATCATCACCTTCTCTATCCTATCGATATTTCTGAGATAAAGATTGAGAACCGGCTGATCATCATCAATGGTTTCGCCGGCGGTAGCTATCCCAGAGTAAAGTTCTATTATTTCTTCCCTCTTTCCTGATAAAGCAGATATATTTAAAAACTTTCTTAAAATCGAAGGTGAAGGATTGCCTCCATCACTTGCACTTGATTTTGTTCTTATTGCCGCAGTCAACAATGCTTTTTCAAGAAGTGATGAAGATGGGCAGAAAGCCTGAAGTAATGTTTTTACAGATATTCCAACAAAAAGCTCATCAATTGCTTTTTTTCTTTCTTCCAAAAGTTCTGTCGATGCTGGATAGCTCATATGTTTTTTAGTTTATTATTTTTTTAAGAAAATCTTGGTTTCAATTTTCGATATTTCACTGCTTTTGGTAGCTAAAATTACAACCATTCAATTTTGCAAAAGGCATCTTACACATAAATCTCACTCTCTTCTTCCTGCAAAAATTGGAATTCTTCAGCCGATTTTTCTTCAAGCAAATCACAAGTAATTTTTGCCGACGAAGCCGCAAGCACAAAGCCCAGCGAGCCATGACCAACATTGAGCAACAAGTTTCCATATTTCTTAGCCTCGCAAATCAGCGGCAAATTATTTGGGCGAAAAGCCTGAAATCCGCCCCACTCTTTCACTTCGTTGAAATTGCCAAAATCAGAAAATGACGAACAAACTGCGGTTTTAAGAAACTGGATGTTTTTCTTATTTTTACCCGACTTAAGGCCAGCAATCTCAATGCTTCCCGCCACTCGAAAAATTTTACCAATTCGGCTGTAAATAATTTTATTTTCGAAGTCACACATCGCCAAATTCGGCGCAACAAATTCTTCGTCGCTGGCAATAGAAAGGCTGTAGCCCTTAACTGGATAAATTTTTGGATTTATATCAATTCCGTTTAGAAGATGATTTCCGTATGCACCAAGCGCATAAACATATTTATCTCCGCAATACACACCCTTGCTGGTATTGACTCCGGTAATTTTTTTACGGTTAGTTAAGATGTTTCGAATTTCGGCATTATACTCAAAAACCACGCCATATTTTTCTTTGCAAATTGCCTCTAGAACCCTGGTAAAAGCGAAGGCGTCACCACTTGCATCAGCCTCATAAAAAATCCCACCAGCCAATTTTTTTTCGTCAAAAAGCTTCACCAAAGTTGGCTCTTTTTTCACGCATTCTTCCGCATTTAAAATCTGCGCTTTGCGGTTTAAGAAGGCATATGAATCAAAGTGCGCAATGGCTTTATCAAACTTTTTTTGGCTGCGATAAAAATATAAAATTCCGTCATTTTTATGGTGAAATTTTAGACCTTTTTCTGCGCGAATGATTTCAGCCATAAGCCCTTTGCCATAGCTGGTAAGGCGAAATAAGTTTTCGCTGTTTTTCTTCACTTTTTCTTTGGAAGAATTTTTCAAAAAAGCGTAAAACCATTTCCAAAATTCTAAATCAAAGGACCGCGCGCAAGAAAGAAGTGATGAGGCAGTGGTCAGGCTTTCCAAATGAGAATAATTTAACTGCCCGCCATTGGCCATTGAGCAGCCAGTGGCGCAGGCTGGGCCTTTTTCTAGCACTGTCACTTGATGGCCATTTCGAGCCAAAAAATAAGCGGTCGTAACACCAACTACGCCCGCACCTAAAACAATTACTTTCATCGCAAAAACAGATTTTTAGCTTAATTTAGAGATCAATTTTTAATCAAAGAATGCCAGATAAAACAACCATCTTCAACATTCCAGCCAATTATCATTTTTTTGAATCTCTGCTGTTTTTTATAGAAAAAAACTTCACGGAAAATTCATCAAATCTGAAAGTTTTTTTACCAAATCAAAGGTCTTGTCGCGAATTAAAAATGCTTTTTTTGCAAAAAAAATCGCACTTTTTCTTACCGCAAATCAAAGCAATTTCCGATATTTCTTTTGAGGATTTTTTTGAATTCTTACCACAAGAAAAAGCACAAAAAGCTATAGAAGAGATCTTGGAAATAAAGGTTTTAAGCCAAAATGAAGCTTCCTTCTTTTTAAGCGAAGAGCTAAAGAAAATTAACTTTTTTTCAAACCTAGATTTCGAACAAAATTTTCGTATCGCTTTATCACTCAAAAGTCTTTTTGAAGAAATTGAGCGCGAAAAAATTGATATAACCAAACTTGATGAAATTGATGAAAGCAACCTAGCTAAACACCGCCAACTCACACTTGATCTCATCAAAGATTTTTATGTCAGCAGTAAAAATTCTCTGCTGAAAAAAAATATCTTACTGCCCGCCGCCTATCAAAATCTAATCATCAAAAAATTCTGCGAATTGGCCAATGAGCAAGATTTTAGTCAACCAACAATCATTGCCGGCTCAACAGGCAGTATGCTTTCTAGCCGCAATCTGATCAAAGCAATTTCCAAAAATAAAAATGGCTATGTGCTTTTATTTGGAATGAATGGCGAGAATTTTTTGGATGAAAATCATCCA
>JBIKKP010000023.1:0-25984 GCA_044360285.1 Rickettsiales bacterium | reverse complement strand
TGGCTAAAACTTTTGGATGGGCGGGAATATCGTAAATTGGTTTTTCTGGATATAGCGCCAAGCATTGTCCGCCAACGTTTTCCAAGGTATCGATGACGTGGCATTTTATTTTCAGCATGCCCGCCTCAAAGATTGAAAATAGACCAGTTGGGCCAGCGCCGATGATTACGAGGTCAGTTGTTTGAATTGTCATTTTGCTTGAAAAATCCTATTTTAAAAAAGCTTGCGGAGGTGCGTTCTACAAAGCGCCTTGCGTTTAAGTAAATGCAAAATAATTTTTTTTGAAACCCCTAACCACCAAATAAAAACCCAAATAACACTATGAATTCACTCACCATGAACCAGGTTTACTTCAACAATCCAATCAAAATTCTTCATCGCTTAAAAGCTGCCGGCCTTACAGAAGAGCAGGCTGAAGCGCATGTAGAAATTTTGAGTGATTACGTCGAGCACGGTCTTGCGACCAAAAAAGATTTGAGGGAAGTGGAGTTGAGAATTAAATCAGATTTTGAGTTAAAACTCAAAGAGCTTGAGCTTAAACTCACCCTTAAAACCGCTGCTATTGTTGGTTCAATCGTTGGATTTTTTTCTCTTCTCGAGAAATCTTTTTAGGAAGTTTTTCTAAAAATTTTCTCTGGCAAGCCTGCCATTTTTTCGCAAAGCCTTGCGCAAAATTTAAAAAACAAAAACTATGTTAAAAACTGCGAACCTAGGATTCCCTAGAATCGGTGCTAATCGCGAATTGAAAAAAGCCGTCGAAAGTTATTGGAAAAAAACTTCTTCTTTGGCTGATTTGCAAAAAGAAGCTGCAACAATTCGTGCCAAAAATTGGCAAGCGCAGAAGGCTGCTGGCATTGCTTTCATCCCATCTAACGACTTCTCATTCTACGACCAAACTCTTGACACTCTTGCCTTATTTGGCGCGGTTCCAAGCCGTTTTAAATTCTCGGGCGGTAATGTTGATTTGGATTTGTATTTCGCTATGGGACGTGGCGCACAGCGCGACGGCGTTGACGTGACAGCAATGGAAATGACTAAGTGGTTTGACACCAACTATCACTACATCGTTGGCGAATTTTCTAAAGGTCAAAAATTCAAAATTTCGGCGAGCAAAATTTTCGATGAATATCAAGAAGCTAAAGCTTTGGGAATTGAGACTCGTCCGGTAATTTTGGGTCCAGTTTCTTTCTTGCTTCTTGGCAAAACTGTTGATGGTTCAAACAGCCTAGATTTGCTTGACAACTTGCTTGCTGCTTACAGCGACCTCTTCAAAAAATTGCAAGAAATCGGCGTAAAAGATGTACAAATTGATGAACCAACTTTGGTGACTGATCTCACAGCTGACGCACTTAAAGCTTTTCCAAAAGCTTACGCGCAAATCAAACAAGCGGCAGGTTCAATCAACTTACACTTGGCAACTTATTTCGACGCTTTGGCCGATAACGCTGCACTTGCTTTTGGTCTTGAAACCGCGTCGCTTCACGTTGATTTGGTGCGTGCGCCAAAACAATTAGACGAAGTTTTGAATTTGGTAAAACCAAACCAGAAGCTTTCTCTTGGCTTGGTTGATGGTCGTAACATCTGGATCAATAATTTCGAAAATTCGATTGCTGTTGCCAAAAAAGCTGTCGCAAAACTTGGGGCTGACCGCGTCATCATTGCACCATCTTGCTCACTTCTTCACACTCCAGTTGACTTGGCGAATGAGACCACGCTTGACGCCGAGTTGAAATCTTGGCTGGCTTTTGCAACGCAAAAACTAAGCGAAATTGCCGTGATTGCTAAAGCTGCTTCTGGAAATGAAGCGGAAGTTAAAGCTGCAATTGAAGCGAATAAAAAAGCTGTAGAAGCGCGTAAAACCTCAGCTCGTATTCATGACGAAGCTGTGAAAAAACGTGTCGCTTCGGTGAATGAATCAATGATGAATCGCCAAAGCAATTTTGCTAAACGTAAGCAAATCCAAGCTGCGTCAATTGCTTTGCCCCTTCTTCCAACCACAACAATTGGCTCATTCCCGCAAACGAAAGAAGTGCGTAAAGCGCGCGCTGACTTCAAAGCTGGTTTGATTTCGGCCGCTGATTATCAGAAATTTTTGCAGGAAGAAACCACTCGTTGCATCCGCTTCCAAGAAGAAATCGACATCGATGTTTTGGTTCATGGCGAATTTGAACGTAACGACATGGTTGAGTATTTCGGCGAACAGTTGAAAGGATTTTTCTTCACCAAAAACGGTTGGGTGCAAAGCTATGGCTCACGCTGCGTGAAACCTCCGGTAATTTTCGGCGATGTATCTCGTCCAAAAGCAATGACCGTTGAATGGGCAAAATATGCGCAAGGCGAAACCAAACGCATTATGAAAGGCATGTTGACCGGCCCAATCACCATCTTGCAATGGTCGTTCGTGCGTGACGATCAGCCGCGCAAAGAAACTGCGTTGCAAATTGCTTTTGCGATTCGTGATGAGGTTGTCGATTTGGAAAAAGCTGGCATCAAAATCATTCAAATTGACGAAGCTGCTCTGCGCGAAGGCTTGCCAATTCGTCGTTCACAGTGGAACGACTATCTCAAATGGTCAGTTGAAGCTTTCAGAATTACTGCTTGCGGCGCTGCTGATAAAACTCAGATTCACACTCACATGTGCTATTCTGAGTTCAATGACATCATCGCTGGCATTGCCGATATGGATGCTGACGTGATTTCAATTGAAACTTCGCGTTCGCAAATGGAATTGCTCAACGCTTTCGTGAACTTCAAATATCCAAATGAAATTGGACCCGGCGTTTACGACATCCACAGCCCACGCGTTCCAAGCCAAGAAGAAATGGAATCGCTTTTGAAAAAAGCTTTGGACGTTTTGAAGCCGGAACAAATTTGGGTAAATCCAGATTGCGGTTTGAAAACTCGCGATTGGCCTGAAACCAAAGCTGCTTTGCAGAAGATGGTTGAAGGTGCGAAGGCTCTAAGAGCTTCTTTGTAAGCTTTTTCTTACGCGCGTCATCCTTGGATGCGAAGCGTCCGAGGATCTCATCATGAGATCCTCGAGGCCTTCAGCCTCAAGGATGACGGAAAGAAGTTAGATGTTTTTTTGATGCAAAACCTCACTCATCTCACCAAAACCCAACTAACCGATGAGCTACTCACGCTAGGCGAAAAGCCATTCCGCGCCAAACAAATTTGGAATTGGCTTTATGTTCGCGGCGCAACTGAATTTGCGCAGATGAGTGATATTTCCAAAGAGTTGCGCGAAAAGTTGCTGCAAAATTATTCTATCACGCGCCCTACAGTTTCTAAGGACATCATCTCATTTGACGGTACAAGAAAATTCCTCGTTAAGTTTTTTGACGGACGTGAAGTTGAAGCAGTTTTTATTCCAGAAGAAAGCAGAGGAACGCTGTGCATCAGCTCGCAAGTAGGTTGCACGCTGGCTTGCAAATTTTGCCATACGGGTACGCAAACCTTGGTTCGAAACCTCGAATTTCACGAAATCGCTGCACAAGTTTTAATCGCCAAAGATTTACTCGTTGATTGGAAAAAAGAAGGAAGACAGCTCACCCACATAGTATTCATGGGCATGGGCGAGCCATTCTTTAATTACGAAAATGTTGTCAAAGCAGTAGAAATTTTAAGCGATGCTGACGGTTTAGATTTTTCCAGACGCAAAATTACCGTCTCAACTTCTGGCTTAGTTCCAGAAATTTTGCGCGCGTCAAATGAGCTAAAAACAAATTTAGCAATATCGCTTCACGCCACTAACGACGCGCTTCGAACTGATATCATGGCGATCAATAAAAAGTATCCACTCGCTGAACTTTTGGCCGCTTGCAAAAACTATAATCAAGAAAACAAAAACCAGAAAATCACCTTTGAATATGTGATGCTAAAAGACGTGAATGACCAAGAGTCGCATGCAGCTGAATTGGTTAAGTTGATCAAAAAATTTAACTTAAACGTCAAAATTAATCTCATTCCATTTAACCCGTGGGATGGCTGTGGCTATGGGCGAAGCGGCGATGAGCAAATTGCTAAATTTCAGAGAATTTTAAAAGATGCCGAATTGATTTCGCCGATTCGCAAAACCCGCGGTGATGATGTTTTAGCAGCTTGCGGCCAGTTGAAATCGCTCTCACAGCGCGAAAAGAAATGGATTAAATGACCACAAACACACCAAAAAAAATCCTCAAAAATGTTTTCGGTTACGACAGTTTCCGCCAGCCGCAAGAAGAGATAATCAACCACATAATTTCTGGCAAAAGCTGCTTTGTGTTGATGCCAACGGGTGCTGGAAAATCTCTTTGTTATCAAATTCCCGCTTTGTGTTTGGATGGTGTGGCTGTAGTGATTTCGCCGCTCATCGCCTTGATGCAAGATCAAGTTTCGGCGTTAAAAGAAGTTGGGGTGAATGCTGAGGCAATCAATTCTGGTATGACGTCGCAAGAAGTTTTTCGTGTCAAAAATCTCATCAAAGAAAATAAAATTGATCTGATTTACGTAGCGCCCGAGCGCTTGTTGATGGAAGATTTTTTTGACCTTTTAGCCAGCGTAAAAATTTCACTTTTTGCAATTGATGAAGCGCATTGCGTGTCGCAATGGGGACATGATTTTCGTCCGTTTTATACTGGCTTGTCAGTGCTTGAAAAAATTTTCCCAAATGTTCCAAGGGTCGCGCTAACAGCGACTGCAGATGCGGCAACGCAAAAAGATATTGTTGAAAAACTTGCGCTGCAAAATGCCAAAATTTTTGTCACTGGATTTAATCGCCCCAATATCAGCTACACAATTTGCGAGCGCCAAAATTCCAAAAAACAGCTGCTGAAATTCATCAAAGAAAATCATCAAAATGACAGCGGAATTGTTTATTGTCTGTCGCGCAAAAATGTTGATGAAACCGCAGATTTTCTGCGCGCAGAAGGATATAAAGTTTATCCATATCATGCAGGATTAAGTGCTGAAATTCGCAAAAAAAATCAGGAAAAATTTTTACTAAATGAGTCGGTAATTATGGTTGCCACTATCGCTTTTGGCATGGGAATTGATAAGTCGAACGTGCGATTTGTTGCGCATTTAAATATGCCAAAAAACATCGAAGCCTATTACCAAGAAACCGGCAGAGCAGGGCGCGACGGGCTTCCGTCCAATGCGTGGATGTGTTATGGTATGTCGGATATTGCGATGCAGAGAAATTTTATTGAAGAATCGGATGCACCCCAAAATCAAAAAAGAATTGAGAGTCAAAAATTAAATTCGCTGCTTGGGCTTTGCGAAGCTTCAACTTGCCGCCGGCAAATTTTGCTAAAATATTTTGACGATTTTTGCGAACCTTGCGGCAATTGCGATAATTGTTTAAACAGCCCCGAAACCTTTGATGGCAAGGTTGCAGCGCAGAAAGCTTTATCTTGCGTTTATCGAACTGGCCAGCGTTTTGGTGTTGGTTATTTAATCGATGTTTTGGTTGGTGTTGATGACGCGAGAATCAAAAATTTTCGTCACGATCAGCTCAGCGTTTTTGGTGTTGGCAAAGAATTTTCTAAGGTGCAGTGGCAAAGCATTTTTCGCCAGTTGGTTGCAAGAAGTTTTCTAAAAGTTGATGTTGAAGGTCACGGTGGAATTCAAATGACGTCGGATGGAATGAAATTTTTACAAGAAAAAGCTGCGCTGCAGTTGCGTAAATATGTGGCGAAATCCAAAGAGAAGAAAGAGGTGAATAGCAAGGTGGTTCTAGGTCTTGGCGATGATAAGGAAAAAGATTTATTCGCTTTGCTTAAAGCCAAAAGACTTGAAATCGCCAAAGCGCAAAACCTGCCGCCTTACATTATTTTTCACGATAAAACTTTACTCGAAATGGTGAAGCTGCGTCCACAGAATTTGTTGGAGATGGGAAAAATCAGCGGCGTTGGTGAAGCGAAAATTAAAAAATACGGGAAGGTTTTTTTGGAAGTGATTGGCAGTTAGTCATGCTTCAAGAAATTCGTCATCCTTAGCGCGCAGCGCTGAAGATCTCTTTTGTTCATCTGAGGATAAACTCCTGAGATCCTCGAATTGCTTGTGCAATTCAAGGATGACGAGGTCGTTATTGGCTATTTAGTTTTCTCCAACCGCGAAATCTTTGCTCAGGAGGCATTTGCAATGCCGCCTGGAAGTTCATGCAATTTCTAATCTGGTTTTTGTATGAACGTTTCGGATCAGGGTTACAAACCCCGCCCGAGCACACAAAGCCATTGGTTTTTGGTTTTTTCCAACCGCGAAATCGCCACCGCCGCAGTAGCATTCCCAATCAGGTTCGTCACCGCTCTTGCTTCCGACATAAATCGATCAATTCCTAAAATCAAAGCCAGGCCCAAAGTTGGAATGGAATTTACCATCGACAAAGTTGACGCCAGGGTGACAGAGCCGCTGCCAGTCACACCCGCAGCACCTTTTGAAGTAAGAAGAAGTATAGAATTATGCTGATAATTTCACGCGTCGACAGGTTGATGTTGAAGGCTTGCGCCAAGAAAATTACTGCCATGGTGAAGTAAATGCATGTGCCATCTAGGTTGAAAGAATAGCCGCTTGGAATGACTAAGCCAGTGACTGATTTCGGGCAGCCGAAATTTTCCATTTTCTTCATCAAGCCAGGCAAGGCAGCCTCGGAAGATGAGGTGCCAATGGTAAGAAAAATTTCTTCTTTGATGTGTTTGATCAGCGCAAAAATGTTCGAGCCGCAAAGTTTGAGGATTAATCCCAAGACAAAAATCACGAATAAAAAACAAGTCGTATAAAAGCAGGCCATGAGTTTGGCGAGAGGCAGCAAGCTGTGCAGGCCATATTTTCCAATTGTGTAAGACATTACGCCAAACGCGCCAAGCGGCGCAAATTTCATCAAGAAGGCAAGGATTTTGAACATGACGAAGGAAAGCTCTTCCACCAGCTTAATTGCTGTTGGCACGCTGTCTTTGAGAGTTGCTAGCGCGCAGCCAAAAATAATTGAAATCAGCAAGATCGAAAGAATGTCGCCTTTGGTGAAGGCCTCAAAAATTGTGTTTGGAACGATGTTTAGAACAAGGTCAGCGAAGCTGCTTTGCGGGCGAATAAATTCAGAAATTTTTTCACTCTCAAGGTTGGCGGGATCAATATGTATGCCGCTTCCAGGCTTTATGAAGATGGCAAGTGCCACGCCAATTAGTGAGAATTTCGAAATAAATTAGTGCTTTGAAGCCAATTTTGCCAACGCGACCTAGGCTAGAGCTATTGATAATTCCAAGGCAAATTGTGCTAAAAATTATTGGCGCAATATACATCTTCACCAGCTTGATGAACAAGTCGCCAAGCGGCTTCATCTCAATTGCTAGTGACGGATTTAGACTGCCAAAAATTATGGCAATTATGATGGCAACTAGAACCTGTAAGTAAGAGGGGATTTTTTTCATGATAATTTTATCCGTCATCCTTGAAGCCAAAGGATGACGAGGTTTTGGGTAATTTTACTACGAAAAAATCCCGCCCATTTTTTTGAAAAAGCTGTCAGATTTTGGATTGCTTGATTTTTCTACCATCAATTTATCGAGTTTTTGCAGCAACTCACGCTCTTCCTTTGACAGCTTGCTTGGTGTTTCGATATTGAGCGTGACATACATGTCGCCCCTTCTGCCGCCTGAGTTGAGAACGCTCATGCCCTTTCCCTTCAAACGCAGCGAATCACCATTTTGTGAACCTTCGGGAATTTGTAATTTAGCTTTAGTGCCATCAATTGTTGGAATTTCGATAGAGCCGCCAAGTGCTGCGGTTGTAAAGCGCAGAGGAATTTCAAAATTTATATTTTCACCGCGTCTGCTAAAAAATTGGTGTTTACGAATTGAGATGTAGACATAGAGGTCGCCTGCTTGGCCGCCGCGTGTTCCCGCTTCGCCTTCGCCAGAAAGTCGAATACGATTTCCATCTTCAACACCAGCAGGAATTTTAACTGACAGCGTGCGTTCCTTAACAACGCGGCCTTCGCCCTTACAGACTTTGCACGGATTTTTGATGATTTGGCCAGTGCCAGCGCAACTTGTGCAAGTACGTTCAACAATGAAAAAACCTTGCTGTGCGCGGATTTTGCCACTGCCGTTACAAGTTGAACAAGTTGTTGGTTTTTCGCCGCTTGCAGTTCCAAGTCCGTGGCACGGCTCGCAAGTTGTTGGAATTTTAAAACTAATTTTTTCGTTAACTCCGCCAAAAGCTTCCTCAAGCGAGATTTCTAAATTATAGCGAATATCGCCGCCGCGTTGTGCCGCGCTTTTCTTGCGGTTCTGTTGCCTTCCGCCCATATCGCCAAAAATATCGGCAAAATTGCTGAAAATATCGTTGAAGTCGAAGCCTTCAAAACCATGTCCGCCGTTACCTCCGCCATGCCCGCCACCTTGGTTGAAAGCATTGTGACCAAATTGGTCGTAAGCAGATTTTTTTTGATCGTCTTTGAGAACTTCGTAAGCCTCGGTGGCCTCTTTGAATTTCGCCTCCGCCTCTTTATTTCCGGGGTTGCGGTCTGGGTGATATTGCATCGCCAACTTGCGGTAAGATTTTTTGATCTCGTCAGCAGAAGCGTTTTTGGCAACGCCAAGAATTTCGTAATAGTCGCGTTTGGACATGGTTTAATTTTGAAACTTTTTTGGGAAAGGCGAGATCTAGGCTTTTTGCTGCTGATTTACAAGCCAGCTGCATAATTTTTCGAAAGCTTTTGCGCGATGTGAAATTGAATCTTTTTTATTTGCGTCAATTTCACCAAAAGTTTGTGTTAAGCCGTCTTTGATAAAAATTGGATCATAGCCAAAGCCTTTATTTCCGCGGGGTGGAAAGGTTAGTTCTCCGTCGCAGCGGCCTTCGAAAGAAATATGAAAATCGTTTTTTGGATCAAAAAGTGTCAAGTTGCAAATGAAGTGCGCGCGTTTGTTTTGCGTGGTTTTTGCGGCAATTTTTTCAAAAGCTTGGGAAAAATTTTTGTTGCCATTTTCATCTAGAGCAAAACGTGCCGAATAAATTCCAGGTGCGCCGTTCATGGCCTCAACGCATAATCCCGAATCGTCTGCTAGCGAAACTAAACCGGTTTTTTTGCCGTAAAATTCTGCTTTGATGATTGCATTTTCCTCAAAGGTTCTGCCAGTTTCTTCCGGCTCTTCAAGTTGAAATTGAAAAGATGAAATGGCCTTGACGTCAATTGCTGCAAGCAACGCCGAGATTTCGCGAAATTTTCCTTCGTTGCCAGTTGCGATGAGTATCTCTGTTGGTTTTTTCATTTTTGGTCAAAAAAAATCGCCGGCTCCAAAACTGGAACCGGCGATTTAGGGCTATTCTTTGTGAATGCTTACGCAGCAGCTTCCGCTGGAGCAGTCGCCGCTTCCGCAGCTGCAGCTTTTTCTTTAGCTAGCTTATCAGCTGCTTTTTTCTTCAAGTTAGAACCTTTGTCTTTTGGCTTGAAGTCAGGCTTGTGTTTTTCTGCACCTTTTACGCCAAGAGCGATCAAGAATTTTGCAACTTTTTCGGTTGGCTGTGCACCAACTGAAAGCCAGTATTCAGTGCGCTCTTTGTCGATGGTGACGCGTTTTTCGTCAGTTTCGCCAAGAAGTGGATTGTAAGTTCCAAGTTTTTCAAGGAACTTAGAGTCTCTAGGCGAAGTAGAGTTTGTTGCTAGAATGCGATAGAAAGGAACTTTCTTTCTTCCACCGCGTGAAAGGCGAATTTTGATCATGTTTTTAATTTTTTTTTGCCGGAAAAATAATCCAAGCAAGAACCTAGAGGCTTGAGCCTCAAGATAAGTTTTGTGACGGTAGAGGGGCGCGCAAACTATTTTTAGAAGTTTGTTATTCAAGCCTGTTTTTGTGCGTTGTGAACTAAAGCGACGAAGCGTAGATGATTTTTAGAAGAAGTGGTGCACCCGAGAGGATTCGAACCTCTAACCTTCTGATCCGTAGTCAGATACTCTATCCAGTTGAGCTACGGGTGCATATTTAGACTTGAAACGCTTCGTCGCTTTTCGAGCGAAGCTCGAAGACGACTCACGCCGGGGTATCGGCATAGCCGCTACCCGCTATTCGTTCAAAATGCGATGCATTTTGTTGTGCTTTGCGCAAGCACTCATAGCCCAAGTTGAGCTACGGGTGCGTGTTTTTGTCTATCGAGAGACAAAAAATAGCATGAGCCCAATTGCTTGGACTCATGCTATAAATTATTCAGCGTTAGCTTTGCGTTTCTTTTCAACCGCAGGAGCTTCAGCTTTTTCTTCACCTTTG
Organism: Rickettsiales bacterium; assembly: GCA_044360285.1. Classification (GTDB taxonomy): domain Bacteria; phylum Pseudomonadota; class Alphaproteobacteria; order Rickettsiales; family UBA1997; genus UBA2645. Next base: position 15,740 of record JBIKKP010000023.1, on the reverse strand, counting down.
TTTTTCGCTGCTTTTGCTGCTTTCGCAACGCCTAGCTTTTCAAGCACGGCATTTTCAATTTCTAAAGCGACTTTTGGGTTTTCTCTTAGGTAATTCTTGGTGCTTTCTTTACCTTGGCCAATTTTGGCGCCTTTGTAGGCATACCAAGAGCCCGATTTTTCAAGGACTTCGTGTTTAGTTGCAAGATCAATTATTTCTCCGGTGCGTGAAATTCCTTCGCCGTAAATAATTTCGAACTCAGCAATTTTGAAAGGCGGAGCGACTTTATTTTTTACAACTTTGACTTTGGTTTCGTTACCCAAAACTTCTTCTTGATCCTTGATTGCCGTGCCTTTGCGGATGTCGAGACGAACCGAAGCATAAAATTTCAGCGCATTTCCACCGGTTGTTGTTTCTGGATTTCCAAACATTACGCCGATTTTCATGCGGATTTGGTTGATGAAAATTACAGTCGAGTTGGTTTTGGAAACAGTTGAGGTCAATTTGCGTAAAGCTTTGCTCATCAAACGCGCTTGTAAGCCCATTTGATTGTCGCCCATGCCACCTTCAAGCTCAACTTGCGGAACAAGTGCCGCAACTGAGTCGATGACAATTAAATCAACCGCGCCAGAGCGAACCAGTGTGTCAGCAATTTCAAGCGCTGCTTCACCATTGTCTGGTTGCGAGATGATTAGCTCTTCCAAATTAATACCTAAATTTTTGGCATAAGCTGGATCAAAAGCATGCTCAGCGTCAACAAAAGCACAGGCTAGCCCTGCTTTTTGTGCTTCAGCAATTGCGTGCAAAGTTAGCGTAGTTTTGCCTGAGCTTTCTGGACCGTAAATTTCAACGATACGTCCACGCGGATAGCCGCCAACGCCAAGAGCGATGTCAAGCGACAGTGAGCCGGTTGGAATTACTTCAATATCGACAACTGGCTTTTGGCCAAATTTCATTGCCGAGCCTTTGCCGAATTGTTTGTCGATTTGCGATAATGCTGCCTCCAGGGCTTTTTTGCGGTCGTTCATAGTTTCTCCTGTTTTGGGTTTGATTGGTGGGTTAGTTAAAGAATTTTATCAAAGTGAAAAGCAGGCCGGTATTGGCGATCATTAGGCCGGCGACCCAGCGAATTAGATCGGATCTGACTTTTTCGATTTCGGAACGGACTTTTTCGATTTCGGAACGGACTTTTTCAATTTGCAGTTCGAGCTCTTTTTGAGTGATAAACAAATCTCTCTTCGAGACGAGTTCATCCAGATTTTTTTCGCTTTCTTCTCTATGGTTCAAAATTTTTTCATCAGCGATTTTTTCAGCGCAGATGTTGTTTTGCTTTATGAGTTCAGAAAGGACTTCCGCTTGTGGTTCCGAGAAGTCGAGCTGACGTAACAATTTTGTTATCATCAGCGTGTCGACGCCTTTTGAGTTAACGAAAGAGGGTATGTTCTCTAGGGTGATTGTGGTCATGTCGTGGTGTTTTGGGTTTGTCATGGTGTGTGGTTATTTTTTCAGTAACTCTAACATGGTTTGACCAAGCAGAGCCGGGCTGTCAGCAACTGAAACGCCCGCTGCTTTCATGGCTTCGATTTTGCTTTCTGCGCCGCCTTTGCCTCCTGAAATGATCGCACCAGCGTGACCCATACGGCGTCCCGGAGGAGCAGTGCGGCCAGCGATAAAACCAACCGTTGGTTTTTTGCGACCTTTTTTTGCTTCAAGGCGAAGGAATTCAGCAGCATCTTCTTCGTCAGATCCGCCGATTTCGCCAATCATGATGATTGATTGCGTTTCAGGGTCAGACAAAAATAGATCAAGGCAATCAATGAAGTTTGTGCCATTCACTGGATCGCCGCCAATTCCAATACAAGTGGTTTGGCCTAAACCAGCTTTAGTTGTTTGATGCACCGCTTCGTAAGTCAAAGTTCCAGAACGTGAAACGATTCCAACTGAGCCGCGTTTATGGATGTGGCCAGGCATGATACCAATTTTGCATTCACCTGGAGTAATAATACCAGGGCAGTTTGGTCCAACCAAACGTGATTTTGAGCCGCAAAGTGCTTTTTTAACTTTGACCATATCAAGCACCGGGATGCCTTCTGTGATACAAACGATCAATTCAATTTCAGCGTCAATTGCTTCAAGAATTGCGTCAGCAGCGAATGGAGGCGGAACGTAAATTACTGAAGCATTGGCTTCGGTTTTTCTTTTTGCGTCATAAACGGTGTCAAAAACTGGCAGGCTAAGATGCGTAGTTCCGCCTTTGCCAGGAGTGACCCCACCAACCATTTTGGTTCCGTAAGCGATTGCTTGCTCAGAGTGAAAAGTGCCCTGCGAGCCGGTAAAACCTTGGCAGATGAGTTTGGTATTTTTGTTTACTAGTACTGACATTTTATAGTTTGTTAGATTTTACCATTTTGTTGATAAGCTTGTCGACACCATTTGATACCGCTTCAAAGATCATTGGGCTTTCATCCGGTCTTAAATTTGCATTAGCAGAAATTGGTATTCCGCCAACTGAAGTCATGCTAACTGACTTAAATTTGCCTTTTTCTTCGATTGTGAGCTCATCAGAATAAACGTTTGAGCCAGATTTGTCGTAAACGTCTACTTTGTAAGTGATGGTAACGTAGGATTGCATCAAGTCGCGGATTGTCACTTTGGCATCAACGATAGAAGGGACAATTAAGTAAGTGCTGTTAAGAGCTTTTTTCGGGTTTGAGTTAACCAGTTCAACATTTGCAAAAGCTTTTTTCGAAGCATCTTGGAACTGCTGAGTTGATAGCTCGCCGATATTTTGGCTCCAGCTGTTATTGTCGCTTTTTACTCCATCGCTAAGCTTAAAACCTACGGTGTTTTTCTTAGAGCTGAAAACAAATTTGTTTTTGATTGCTGGGTCAATATAGAGAGACGCTGTTTTGTTTACGTTACCCTTAATTTTTGCTGGTCTCAGGCCGGTAAGGCTTGAGCAGCTTACTAAGAAAATAGAGACTAGAATCAGTGAGAGTAAATTTTTCATTTTATTGCGGTTTAGTTTAGATTTTTAGTTTAGATTTTGGGCTTCCTTTACGGCTTTAACAATTTTTTCAGCAGCATCGGAAAGATCATTGGCTGGAATGATGGCAAGTCCTGATTTAGCGAGAATTTCTTTACCAAGATCAACGTTAGTTCCCTCTAGTCGCACAACCAAAGGCACGCTCAAATTAACTTCTTTTGCCGCCTCAAGAATGCCATTAGCAATGATGTCGCAACGCATGATGCCGCCGAAAATGTTTACCAAAATTCCCTTCACATTGTCATCAGAAAGAATGATTTTGAAAGCTGCCGTAACTTTTTCACGAGTTGCACCACCGCCAACGTCAAGGAAGTTTGCTGGTGATGAGCCATAAAGCTGGATGATATCCATCGTTGCCATTGCAAGTCCGGCGCCGTTAACCATACAGCCAATTTGACCATCCATTTTGATGTAGTTTAGGTCATATTTTGAAGCTTCAATTTCGAGTGGCTCTTCTTCGTCTAGGTCGCGCAACTCTTTGATGTCGTCATGACGATGCAAAGCATTGTCGTCGAAATTAATTTTAGCGTCGAGAGCAATGATGTCGCCTTCAGCAGTTTCAACAAGTGGATTGATCTCGATTTGCGAAGCATCAGTTTCGTTGAAAGCTTTGTAGAGCGAGAAAATCAGCTTAGAGAATTTTTTTAATTTATCGCCGCTAAAGCCTAGAGCAAAGCCAAGCTTGCGCGCGTGACATCCTTGAATTCCAGAAGCAACGTCAACTTTTACTGAAATTAGTTTTTCTGGATGCTTCTCAGCAACTTCTTCGATCTCAACGCCGCCTTCGGTTGAAGCCATAAAGACAACAGATTTTGTTGCGCGGTCAACGACGACAGAAAGGTAGTATTCTTTTTTAATGTTAGAGCCGGCTTCGATATAAAGACGTTTTACAATTTTTCCTTCCGGACCAGTTTGATGAGTGATAAGCGTTGTGCCAAGAAGTGCTACAGCTTTTTCTTTAACTTCTTCGACTGATTTTACAACCTTAACGCCACCAGCTTTTCCGCGGCCTCCGGCGTGAATTTGTGCCTTTACAACAAAAACTTTGCTGCCGGCCGCTTCCAATGATTTTGCGGCTTCAACCGCTTCTGGAACAGAAAATGCCGGATGCCCTTCTGGCACAGCGACACCAAATTTTTTGAGCAGGCCTTTTGCCTGGTATTCGTGGATATTCATTTTTAGTTTTTTCAATTGTTTTTAGCTCTGCTTGCGAGCTCTTTCACGCTATATGAGGCGGGATTTCGGCAAGCTAAATTTCAATTTTAACTTGGCAAGCAAGGAATGAAGCAGCTTCTAATTACAAGGCATCAAAGCAGGTCGCGTGAGATTGCGGACTTGCTGCAAAAAGAAAATTTTTCGGTTTTTTGCGAGCCGCTTTTTTCGGTAAAAAAAATCAGCAATCAAATCTCCTTGTCGCAAATTTCTGCAGTGATTTTGACTAGTGCAAATGCTATTCCGGCTCTAATTGAAGCGGGTATAAAAAAAGATGTAAAAATCTTTACCGTTGGAAAAATTACTGCAGAAAAATTGCGCAAAAAAGGTTTTAAAAATTTGATAATTTCAGTCACAAATTCTGCCAAGTCTTTGGTTGTGGAAATTGCCGCAAGCAAGCCAGAAAGAAGTTTGCCAATGCTTTATTTTCACGGCTCAATCATAACGCTAGATTTTGCCACAGAATTAAAAAACTTTGGCATCGAAGTGAAAAAAATTTTGGCTTACGAAACTAAGGAGAAGAAAAGTTTTTCCAAGGAAGCTAAAAGTTTTTTCAAAAAGAACCGCTGCGATTATGCGCTGATTTTTTCACAAAATAGTCTGAAAATTTTTGCCTCTTTGGCAAAAAAACATAATCTGCTTGAATATTTTTCAGCCACAAAATTATTGTGTCTGAGCCCGAAAATACTGGAAGAAGCGGGTAAGCTTGGTTTTAAAAATCGCGGCTCTTTTCAAGAAATCCCCACTTTATTAAAATTTTATGAGTGAAAGCGATAACGCAAAAAACTTACCGGAAAAAAAGCGCAAAAAATCAAAAATTTTAATCAAAATTTTTTTGCTTTTGACAATAATTGCTGCGGCATTTTTTGCGCTACAGTATTTTAAACTCAGGGCTGCGCACAAAGCAAAGGCAAGAGCTGCGACAGAGAAATTCGATAATATCGACGGCGAAATTTTTGATCTTTCTGATGAATATAAATCTGGCCAAAATGATGATAGTACTGGTGATTTAGCTGATTCCTCAACGCACCAGCTTCACGAAAAAAACATCGATTTTGTTTACCAAAATCTGCTGAAAAATCAGGTGCAAATCAATGATTTACGCAACCAAATTAACGAATTGAAGCTTGAGTTAAACAAGTATAAGGCTCATGAGGTTGTAGGGCGCGTGACATATTCCTACATCGATTTTCGTCAAAATCTTTTTGCTGGTCGCGACGCAAAAAAAGAGTTTAAAAATTTTGAAACACTCGCTTCTTTCGACGTCACTTTACAGGCGAAGGCGGATAAATTAAAAAATCTTTTGCCAGATTTTTATGATCAAAAAATACTCATCAAAAGCTTTGGAAACCTGATTCCAGAGATTATCACGGTTAAGAAAAATATCCCCGATTCTGGAGTTGTTGCAAAGATTCGTCGCAACATTTCTAAGTTGGTGGTGATTCGAAAAATCAGCAATAAAGAGGGTAATGATGTTGATGCAATCATTCGCCGCATTGAAGATTCTTTGCTTGAAGAAAACTATCAGGAGGCCTTGAATAATTCCCTTCTGCTTGATGAGACTTATCACGAAGTTTTGAAAGATTTTCTTACCCGCCTGGCGGTTGCGCTCGAGGTGCAAAAAACTGATCTCGAAATTCTTAATTATCTGAAAATTCTGAGCTAATGTTTGCCGTTTTGTGGTTCCTATTTGTTGCTTTTGTCCTTACGGCGCCCTTGGTTTGGCTGCTTGATCACAATGGCTTGGTTCTGATCACTTGGTTTGGTTATGAACTTCGCACCGATGTTTTAACTGCTGCCTTGCTGATAATTTTTGCCATGCTGCTTATTGCTGTAAGCTCCTATTTGCTTACACGTGTGTTGGCAATTCGTTTTCCGCAATTGTTGAAATTTTTCTTCCGCAGAAATTATACGGCGCGTTTGGAAAAGGTGATCAAAAGGCATCACGACTCCTTTGAAATCATGGCGCAAATGCTTTTAGCCTTTGAAGCGCGTGATGAAAAAACTGCTGAAAAATTACGTATTCGTTTTGCAAAGTTAGTAAAAAATCCAGCGCTCAATAATTTTTTCTTGGGAAAAATTTCTTTTGCGAATGAAGATTTCTCTAAGGCAGAAGAGCTTTTTTCGAAGTTTGGTGAAAACCAACATGCAAAAATTTTAGTGCTGAAATCGAAGTTAGAATTTGCACTACAAAAGCAAGATGAAGTGATGGCAATTGCTTATGCCAATCAAATTTTATCAGTAAAAAAATCTGATGTAAAAACCGCGCGCGTTCTCTTTGCGCTCTACAAAAAACGTGGCATGTGGCAGAGCGCAAAAAACATCGCTGCCCAATATGGCGCGCATAATTTCCGCGATGAATTGCAAAAACGCGATGTGGCCGTGATCAACTCGGCTCTAGCGGTTGAGGCCTATCAACAAAAGAAATTTTTGCAGGCAATTAAGTTTGCCAAGGAAGCTTTGAGGGCGGAAAATAATTTTTTACCGGCGCTTGAAATCACCCTCAAATCTTGGCTTAAGCTTGGTTTTAATTTTAAAGTTGGCTGGAAACTCAAGTCATTGTGGAGGGAAAATCCTCATCTCATTTTTGCCGAAATCTTTGATCTGACTAATCGCAAAGCTTCGCGAAAAAACCGCATCAAAGCGATGAAAAAATTCGTTGCTTTGCGTCCAGAATCTGCGCTTGGAAAATTGGCGCTTGGTTTAATTGCTTTTCGCTGCAGTGATTACGCGGCTGCAAAAGAATTTTTGCATTTATCGTTGATGCAGCAGAAAACTTACCGCGCCTACAAAATTCTCGCTTTTGCCGAAAGAAATCTCGGCAATTTGGAGGGATTTAAAAAGAATCTCGCCAAAGCAGAAATGCTTGCTGCTGACGATCACTACACCTGCAATTCTTGCGGCCATCTAAGTTCAAGATGGAGTGCAAAATGCATGTCGTGCGACGCTTATGATTCGTTGGATTGGAACAACTAATAACTTTTAAAAATGACCGAAAAACTTTCTCAAATTATCGACAGCGCCTTTGAAAAAAGAGCGGAACTTAACTTGCAAACCCAAGGTGAAATTCGTGATGCGGTTGCGCAAACAATGGCTGCGCTTGATGCTGGCACAATCAGAATCTGTGAAAAGAAAGATGGAATCTGGCAAGTGAATCAATGGATGAAAAAAGCAATTTTGCTGTCTTTTCGTCTCAATGATAATTTTTTAAGCAAGTCGCAAAGCGTTGCTGGCAGCGCTTTGGGATATTTTGATAAAGTTCCGCTAAAATTTTCAAACTGGGGCGAAGCTGAATTTCGTGCCGCTGGTTTTCGGGTAATTCCTGGTGCGGTTGTTCGTCACAGCGCCTTTATTGGAAAGGGCGCGGTGTTATTGCCATCTTTTGTCAATGTCGGTGCTTATGTCGATGAAGGCACGATGGTAGACACTTGGGCCACGGTTGGCTCTTGCGCGCAAATTGGAAAAAATTGTCACATTTCTGGCGGAGCTGGAATTGGCGGGGTTTTGGAGCCTCTGCAAGCAAATCCAGTAATCATTGAAGATAACTGCTTCATCGGCGCGCGCTCGGAAATTGCAGAAGGTGTCATAGTTGAGCAAGGCTCAGTAATTTCGATGGGTGTTTATATTGGTGCTTCGACAAAAATTATTGATCGTGAAAGTGGCGAGGTTTTTTATGGACGCGTTCCGGCTTACTCTGTTGTGGTTCCAGGCAATGTTGCATCAACGAAAGGCCAAAGGGAAAATGGTCAAAATCTTTCGCTCTATGCGGCAATAATTGTCAAAAGAGTTGATGAAAAAACGCGTTCAAAAACCTCGATTAATGAGCTTCTGCGCGACTAATGTTTGATGGTAAATTCCTTACGCTGCTGGTTTTTATCATCATCAATTTTGCCATCTTGTTGCGCGTCAAGCATCGTATTTCGGTGCTTATTGCTATCATTGTTGCTCATCTTTTTGCGATAATTTTCTTCAGTATTTCAACCATAAATTATATTGCGCTCAAAGAAATGGTTTTGGCGTTGGTAGTTTATTCGATGGTGATTTTATTTTTGGTTGCGACTTATGATTTTGAAGGCTTGGAGCTTGATAAAAAAGTTAAAAATAAATGGGCGGTTTTGCTCTTTGGTGCGGGAATTTCGCTGTTAATTACACTTTTTTTTGCGATGTTTTCTTTGAGTGAATCGCTGCCAAAAATCGCAAAAAAAATTCAAGAACAAAAAATTGCTATGCGAAATGAAAATGTTGCCACAACAACAGCTTCAAGTTCTGGCGCAATTACAGTTGCAGAAATAAATCAAAAAAAACGGGCGCGCTTAAAAGATAGATTATTAGACAGTTTTTTGTTCAAACGTTCTTCTGATGTGATTTTAATTATTGTTGCCGCAAGCACGGCATTGTTGCTTGCAACCAATAGATCTGCAAAAAATAATTCATGAGTCCTTACCAAGTTTTTCGTCCATTAATTTTCAAATTAGATCCAGAAAAGGCGCATGACATGGCGATTTGTTTTCTGAAATTTTATCCAAAAACCGCGACGGCTTTTGTGCTAAATCGCGATTATGAAAATCTGCATAACAAGCTGTGGAACCTTGATTTCACAAGTCCCATCGGCATGGCGGCAGGCTTTGATAAAAATGCACAAGTTGCTCTGACGTTAGAAAAATTTGGTTTTGGATTTATTGAAGCTGGAACCGTCACGCTACTTCCACAAATTGGCAATGAAAAGCCGCGCCTCTTTAGGCTGGCCAAGGATCGTGCCATCATCAATCGTCTTGGTTTTAACAATTTTGGCGCGGATTTTTTTGCCAGAAAAGTTGATGAAATTACGCCAAAAATTTCTGTGCCGTTTGGTGTAAATATCGGTAAAAATAAAGACACGCAAGATGCGCTTGCTGACTACTTACCACTGCTTGCGCGCTTTTATGAAAAAGCTTCCTACATCACAATTAACATCTCTTCTCCAAACACAAAAAATCTGCGTGATTTGCAAAAAGAAGATCAGCTTGATTTGTTTTTAAGTGAAATTTTGCGCAAGAAAAATGAGCTCAAAATTGCGCATAAAAAAGAGACGCCAATTTTACTCAAAGTTGCGCCAGACCTCGATGTAAGCGAACAAGAAGTGGTCGCGGCAATTGCGCTAAAAAACCAAATTGATGGTTTGATAATTTCTAACACAACGATTGATCGAAACCTAAATTTACAAAGTGTAAATGCTGCGGAAAGTGGCGGTTTGAGCGGCGCGCCATTGTTTCAAAAATCCACACAAGTTCTGCAAAATTTCTACAAATTTTCGGATGGAAAAATTCCGTTAATTGGCGTTGGTGGAATTTCCTCGGCGGCTGATGCTTACGAAAAAATCAAATGCGGCGCGTCTTTGGTGCAAATCTATTCCGCCTTTATTTATCAAGGCTTTGGACTGATTGAGAAAATGAAAAAAGAGCTCAGCGAATTGGTAAAAAAAGATGGTTTTACTAACATTTCACAAGCTGTTGGCGTTGCGGTTAAAAAATGAAAATCCTCAAATTTGCGCAAGTTGTCAGCACCAACGATCTTGCTTTCGAACTCTTCGCGCAAGGCGCTGCCCTAGGTCACACAATCATTCTTGCTGATTGCCAAACGAAAGGCCGCGGTCGCAGCAATCGCGATTGGATTTCTCCAATTGGCAATCTTTACATGTCGTTGCTTTTGCAAGTCGATGATGCCACGCGCTCTACAGATTACTCTTTTCTTGCTGCCTGCGTTATGGGCGATGTGTTGCAATCTTTTGGCATAAAAACTGCTTACAAATGGCCAAATGATTTGATGTTAGATGGAAAAAAATTAGCAGGAATTTTGCTTGAAAAGAAAAACATAAATCACGCGCAAGTCTTGGTAATTGGCGTTGGATTGAACCTTGTTTCATCACCAACTTATGCAACATCATTGCAAAATTTCAAAATTTCGCGTGAAGAAATTTTAGAAAAATTTTGCCAAAATTTTGCCAAAATCGAGGCCGAATATCAAAATTTTGGTTTTACTTTTTTGCGCAATAAATGGCTGAGAAATTGCTATAAACTCAAAGAAAAGGTTGCGCTTTCCAACGGACTTTCGGGGGTTTTTAATGGAATAGACGAAGCAGGAAACCTACTGCTGCTTGATGAAAACGGTCTAGTGCAAAAAATTGCCGTTGCTGAGATTTTGCCCTAAGTTTTTTTATTTAAGCTCTTGACTCCACTTGCTTAACGCCAGAGTTTGTCCTTCTGCAAATAGGAAAAATTCTCCCCTCTAAAAAATCATGAAATTCAAAGCTAATAAAAATCTCGACGCCGTGATTTGTTTTGCAGACGGCTCGCATTTTTTCGGTAAAGGCATCGGCAAAAAAGGCGAAAGCATCGGCGAAATCTGTTTCAATACTGCAATCACCGGCTATCAAGAAATTCTCACCGACCCATCTTATTGCGGACAAATCATTACTTTTACGTTCCCGCACATTGGGAATGTTGGTTGCAACCTCAATGACAACGAAGCAAAAAAACCTTTTTGTAGCGGTCTCGTAATTCGTGAAGACATCACGCAAGATTCAAATTTCCGCAGCGAAATTGGTCTTAATGAATGGCTAATTAAACAAGAACTAACGGGCATTTGCGGTATTGATACTCGTGCCTTAACGCGTTTGATTCGAACTAAAGGTGCTGGCAATGCCATCATCGCTTTTGTGGCGCAAGGTGAAGAAATCGACACCGAAAAACTTGCTGAAAAAATTGCCAAATTGCCCGACTTGGATGGCACTGAACTTTGCTCAAAGGTTTCTACCAAAAAACCTTACAATTGGAAAAGTCAAACCATCGAACTTGCGCAAGTGCAAAAAGAGCGCTTCAGTCATGGATATAAAGTTGCGGTGATGGATTATGGTGTGAAAGAAAATATCCTAAATTGCCTCGCTGATTATGGCTTCGAACTTACAGTTCTGCCGGCGCAATCAAGTTTTGAAGAGGTTATGAAGCATCAACCTGATGGCGTATTTTTGTCAAATGGACCCGGTGATCCAGGTGCTACGGGCAAATATGCCGTGCCAGTAATTCGTGAAATGTTGGCGAAAAAAATTCCAATTTTTGGCATTTGTATGGGTCACCAGCTTTTGTCGCTTGCTGCTGGATTGACGACGGTAAAAATGTTTCAAGGGCATCGCGGCGCCAACCATCCGGTGAAAAATCTGCAAAATGGTGTTGTTGAAATTACCAGCCAAAATCATGGTTTTTGTGTGCCGCATGAAAATATCCCAAGTGACATCGAAGTGACTCACATCTCGCTCTTCGACAAAACAATTGAAGGAATTCGTCTAAAAAATTCTCCGGCTTTTTCGGTGCAATATCATCCGGAAAGTTCGCCGGGGCCGCACGACAGCCGCTATCTTTTTAAGCAGTTCGTTGAACTCATCGACAATTCAAAAAAATAAATTCGCCAATCCATGCCAAAGTTACAGGTAGAGTCAATTCTGGTTATCGGCTCGGGCCCAATCGTTATCGGTCAAGCTTGCGAGTTTGATTATTCGGGTACGCAGGCCTGCAAAGTTCTCAAAAGCGAAGGTTATCGCGTGATTTTGGTGAACTCGAATCCGGCGACGATCATGACTGATCAAGCAACTGCAGATGCCACTTACATTGAACCAATTACTCCGGAAGTTGTTGAAAAAATTATCGCCAAAGAACGTCCCGGCGCAATTTTGCCAACGGTTGGTGGACAAACTGCGCTGAACTGCGCGCTGGCTTTATACAAATCTGGAGTGTTGGAAAAATATGGCGTGAAGATGATTGGTGCTAATCCGCAGGCAATTGAGAAAGCGGAAGATCGCAGCAAATTCAACGTCGCGATGGCAAAAATTGGCTTAGATGTTGCGCGCAATGCCGTGGTAAATTCCCTGGAAGCTGCACTGGAAGCGCTCAAGCATACAGGGCTTCCAGCAATCATTCGTCCATCTTTTACTTTGGGTGGATCAGGTGGTGGAATTGCCAATACGATGGAAGAATTTAAAGAAATTGTTTCTTACGGCCTGGACATTTCTCCAACTCACGAAGTGCTAATTGATGAGTCGCTGCTTGGTTGGAAGGAATATGAAATGGAAGTGATTCGCGACACAAAAGACAACGCAATCATTATCTGCTCAATTGAAAACGTAGACCCAATGGGTGTGCACACCGGTGACTCAATCACCGTTGCCCCAGCGCTTACCTTGACTGACAAAGAATATCAAAAAATGCGCGATGCCTCAATTGCTGTGCTGCGCGAAATTGGTGTAGAAACCGGCGGCTCGAACGTGCAATTCGCCATCGATCCGCGTAATGGCCGTATGGTTGTAATTGAGATGAATCCGCGCGTGTCGCGTTCTTCAGCTTTGGCGTCGAAAGCAACTGGCTTTCCAATTGCAAAAGTGGCGGCAAAATTGGCGGTTGGATACACTTTGGATGAAATTCAAAACGACATTACTGAAGTGACGCCGGCTTCTTTTGAGCCTACAATTGACTATGTTGTCACCAAAATTCCTCGTTTCACTTTCGAAAAATTTAACGAAGCAAAACCGGTGCTTTCAAGCGCAATGCGTTCAGTTGGAGAGGTGATGTCAATTGGCCGTAGCTTCGCCGAGTCAATGCAAAAAGCGCTTTATTCGATGGAAATTGGTTTGACCGGTTTCAACGAACCAAAAATTGACGGCGTTTCTGATGAAAATTCTTTAGAGCAAAATCAAAAAGCCATTAAGGAAGCGCTTGTTGAACTTACTCCAGAGCGAATTCTGCGTGTTGCTCACGCTCTTCGTTATGAAATTTCTGTCGAAGAAATTTGTAAAATCACCAGCTTCGATCCGTGGTTTGTGCGCGAGATTAAAAAAATTATCGATGCCGAAGAAGCCTTGCTTAAGAACGGTTTACCAGAAGATAAGTTCGAAATTTTAGCGCTAAAAAAACTTGGTTTTTCTGACGAAAGACTTGCGCAACTAACCAAAAACAAGGTTGCTGATATTCGCCAACTTCGTGAAAAACTTGATATCAATCCAGTTTACAAAACCGTCGACACTTGCTCGGCCGAGTTTGAATCAAGCACGCCTTACATGTATTCATGCTATGAAGGCGATGGAATCACCGAGCCGCAGTGCGAAGCAAATCCAAGTGATAAGAAAAAAGTTGTAATTTTGGGCGGCGGTCCAAACCGCATTGGGCAGGGCATCGAGTTTGATTATGCCTGCGTGCATGCTGCATTTACGCTGTCTGACGCTGGTTTTGAAACGATCATGATCAACTGCAATCCAGAAACAGTTTCTACGGATTACGACACTTCTGATCGTCTTTATTTTGAGCCGATGACGCCAGAGCATGTGATTTCGGTGATTCGCAAAGAGCAGCAAAATGGCGCGCTTGTTGGTGTGATTGTGCAGTTCGGCGGCCAAACAGCACTTAAGTTGGCACGTCATTTGAACGCGGCGGGAATTCCAATCATTGGAACCTCTTACGACAAAATTGATTTGGCGGAAGATCGCGAAAGATTCCAAAAATTGTTGCACGAAATGAAATTGGTGCAGCCAAAAAACACAATTTGCCACCATTTGGCAGATATTTCTGTGGCGGCAAAAGATGTTGGCTATCCGGTGGTGATTCGTCCAAGCAACGTTCTTGGTGGTCGCGCGATGGAAATTATTTTTGATGAAACTGGTTTGAAAAAATACATTCAAACCCACGGACGCTTCATTTTAGACGGTCCAATTTTGGTCGATAAATTTTTGGAAGATGCTGTTGAAGTAGACGTAGACGCGCTTTGTGACGGTAAAGATGTTTTTATTGCCGGCGTGATGCAGCATATTGAAGAAGCGGGAATTCACTCGGGCGACTCAGCCTGTTCACTTCCGCCATATTCGCTTTCACAAAAAATGATTGCCGAAATTAAAGAGGCGACAATCAAATTGGCTTTAAAGCTTGAGGTTGTAGGGCTGATGAATGTGCAATATGCAATCAAAGACGAACAACTTTACATCATCGAAGTTAATCCACGCGCTTCCAGAACAGCGCCATTTGTTGCGAAAGCTACGGGCATCAATATCGCCAAGATAGCTTCGCTTTTGATGGTTGGTCAAAAATTGGCCAGCTTTGGTCTCGATAAAGTAAAAAATTACGCTGACGATTATTTCTCGGTGAAGGAAGTTGTGCTGCCATTTGCGCGCTTCGCCAATGTTGATACGCTTTTAGGGCCAGAAATGAAATCAACTGGCGAAGTGATGGGAATTGATAAAAGCTTTGAAATGGCTTTCTTAAAGGCTCAGCTGGCAGTTGGAAATAAAATTACGACAAGCGGCAATTTGTTTTTCTCAATTGCCGATCGCGACAAAAAACACGATTTCGTTGAGCTGATTGCCGAGTTGCAAAAAAATGATTTCAAAATTTCAGCAACAATTGGCACCGGAAAATTCCTCGCGCAAAACGGAATCAAAAATATCGAGGTCGTGCTAAAAGAGCAGGACGGCGGCTATAACGTTGTTGACATGATCAAAGAGAAAAAATTCGACGTAGTCATCAACACCGCTTATGGCGCGGAATCGAATGCGAAAAGTTTCAATTTGCGTCGCGCGGCTTTGATGAATCGTGTTTTTTACATCACGACGATGTCGGCTTCGAAATGTTTTGTGGCTGCGGTGAAGAAACTTCGTCAGGAAAAAGATTTCGACGTGTTTTGTTTGCAAAAACTTTAAACAACATATTCGTCATCCTTGGCGCTGAAGGCGCCGAGGATCTCGTGCGTTTATCTGCGATGCGATGAACAAAACGAGACTCTCGAAGCCTGAGGCTTCAAGAATGACGAGGTTTTTGGTTTTTATTTCCCGCCTTAGCTCGGGCGGCATTTGTAATGCCGCCTGAAACGTTCATTAAAAGTTTCAGATTTTTCGGTGAGTTTGGCATGAACATCCGGGCGGGGTTGCAAACCCCGCCCGAGCATCGTGTGACTACTTCTTAGATTTTATTTCCCGCCCCGCGTCATCAAATAAAGCAGCGCCATGCGAATATAAACCGCGTAATGCGCCTGCGCGAAATAGCGTGCTTGGTCGGTGAAATCGACTTCGATTGCAATCTCACTAACGCGTGGAAGTGGATGCATGATGGTCAAATTTTTCTTCGCTTTTTGCAGTAATGCAGAGTCAACATGATAAAGATTTTTTACTTTCTCATATTCTTTGGGATCTGGAAAGCGCTCCTGCTGTACGCGCGTGACGTAAAGAATGTCGAGCTCACCAATCGAATTTTCTAAATCATCAGTCTCAATAATTTTGCAGCCATGGGCAGAAAGATGCTGTTTGTAATCTGCCTCAACTTTCAGCGATGGATGCGAAATCAAAGTCAGCGAATTGCTTTGATGGCGGCTCAGTAAAGTCAATAGCGAGTGAACGGTGCGGCCATATTTAAGATCACCAAGCACGCCGATTTTTAAATTATCGAGGCGTTTTTTCTCGCAGAAAATTGTGTAAAGATCGGCCAGCGATTGGCTT
>JBIKKP010000022.1:0-26061 GCA_044360285.1 Rickettsiales bacterium | reverse complement strand
TTATGAAAAACGCTGTCGTAAAAATTCCGCTTTCGGTTTTTATTATTGCCAAAAACGAGGCCGACCGAATTGCGCCAATAATTTCTGCGGTAAAAGATTTTGCCGATGAGATTTTGGTAATAGATTCGGGCAGCGAAGATGAAACTTGCGAAGTTGCCAAGCAGGCGGGCGCAAAGGTGATTTTTAATGAATGGAAAGGCTATGGTTTGCAAAAAGTTTTTGGCGAAAAGCAGTGCCGTAATAATTGGATTTTGAATATCGACGCCGACGAGGAAGTTTCGCCAGAATTGGCTGAGGAAATTAGTGAAATTTTTACACAAAAAAAGCAGGAAAATTACGTTGGATTTCGCGTGAAAATTGTTAATAAATTTCGCTTCGAAAATCGTCCAAAAAAATTGGCTTATTATTACAATCAATTTCGGCTCTATAACCGCGATTTTGCTGGTTTTAGCAGCAGTGCAGTTCATGATTCAGTGCTGCTTTTTGATAAAAAAAACGAAGCAAAAATTGGTCAGCTAAAACACATAATTTATCACCAATCTTTTCGCTCATTTTCACATTGGATTGAGAAGATTAATTCTTACTCGCAAATGCAGGCAAATGATGCCTTTGCCAAAGGAAAATGCCCGTCGCTGATAAAGGTTTTTTTGACTCCAATTTTTGCTTTCCTAAAAGCTTTTTTTGTTCGCCGTTACTTTATTTACGGTGCTAACGGCTTTGTTTACAGTTCACTTTTTGCTTTTTCGCGTTTTGCTAAAGCGATTAAAACTCGCGAAATTTTTCGATCAAAAAAATGAAAATTTTCTCAACTATTTTATTGTTGTTGCTTGCCGCCTGTTCAGCTTCTAAGCGTGAAAGCCCGGTCGTTTATTTCAGTAATGCCAGTGAAAAACCAATCAGAAATATCAAAGTGCAGTGGGTGAGTGCAAATTTGTCGTTGCCATCGCTTAATCCAGGCGACACGCGCAGCCAATCTTTTTACATCACTAAGGACACGCAATTTTTGGGGCTGATTCGCGCCTCTTGGGTCAATGGCGAAGGTAATTCAATTGTTAAGGAATTTCGCGTGAATGCAAAAAATTTACCCAGCATTTCTGATCGCACGACCTACAGCTATGTGCAGCTCTACCTTGACCAATATGATCTGGAAGTTGTGACAAGCGACGCCGCTGACTTGCCTGGCAAGACCAGGCGCATGGAGCAAGTGATGGCGCATTATCGCGATCACTTCACCAAAGGCACGCCAATTCCGGCAGCGACCTCATTGATTCGAGTTGAGCCAAGACGCGATACATCGGTGCCGCAGTGGCTTGAGCGCTCTATTGCTGGCGGGGGAGATGGCTAGAGTTGGGTAATCCTTTGTGACACGTAATTATAGTCATGCTTCGACAAGCTTAAGCATGACTCAATTTTGTTGTAATGGGATGCTACTTAAATCTTCCTGTGCCACCACCTCTTCCTTCATCATCGCCTGCGCCAAAACGTCTTCCTGTTTCCGCCCCAAATCCTCTTCTTGGTGATTGAGGTTTTTTCCCTAACAAGCTTGCGACTCTGGGATGCTGTATTGTTGTTGCTTCTGGATCTGTACTAACTCCCAAACCACCCCTTCCTCGCGTTGTTGCTGGCGCTTCTTCCACTCTGGCCGTTGATCCACTTCCAGCACCAGCACCAGCTTTCGACACTGCATCCTGCGCCTTTCCTAGAGGATTTTCCATTGAAAACGAGCTAGATGCGCCGCCGGCTCCTCCTCCGTGAGAAAAGGCTTCTGTCTCTCCGTCAGGAAATTTTTCTGTGTCAAGATTTGTTGTGACGCTGTTGCTTTTTATTTCTTTAATTCTGCCGTCGGGGCCTATATCAAACTCTCGAAGGATTATGCTGTTCCTCCCGGGTGATACCGCCGCACCAGAATCGTTTGTAAAAGAAATTGCAGCCGCGGTGTCTGCTCTTGATAATTCGCCGGAAAAAAAGCCGGAGCGTTTGAATCTCTGATTTGTTTTAAAAAAGAGTTTTCCGCTTTCTGCATATTCAAGAAAACAAAGATTTGGATCTAATTTTTCTGTTTTGGTCTCTTCGTTAAATTCTGCTGCAAGCCTTGCTGACGCTGTTTCCATAAATTTTTGTGCAACTCTTGGTTTGCAGTCGCACCTTAAAGCATGAACATAAACTTCTGCAGATTCGGTTGCGTGAAGATTATTGTTTGTTGCAAGCGCTCCTAGAGTTTCAAAGGTTTCTGTGCCCTTGGCAAGTGCACTAACTACCTGGCATAATTCTTCTTTGGACAGGTATATGCTTTGTGTACATTCGAACAGACCTTTTTTTCCTCGCAGTGGTATGTCCACACTTTTTAGGTTGTCCGAGGCCATTCTTATGAAGTCCGAGGCCATTTCGTCACGATTTTCTACAGCTTTTGCCAAGAGTAGCAGACCATATTGCCATGTTTTGTATGTAACTAGGAAATCAGTTCCATAATCAAAAAAACTTTCTGGGTCTTCTGATTCTGAGATCGGGGAAGGTGCTGACATATTTTAATTTTTAAGTGATTAGTAGTGAACTATCCCCGTAGGAATAAAAACGGTATTGTTTGGCAATAGCGTGGTTGTAAAGCGCAAAAGCTTTTTCTTTTCCAACAAAAGCACAAATCAACATAAATAAAGTTGATTTTGGTAAGTGAAAGTTCGTCATCAGCGCATCAACAATTTTGAAGCGATAAGGTGGATAGATAAAAATTTCAGTATGCTGTGCAGTATCTTCTACCAAGCCTTCAGAGTTGACGCAAGATTCTAAAACGCGCAGTGAAGTTGTGCCAACGGCAACAATTTTTTTTCCAGATTTTTTCGCCGAATTTATTTTTTGTGCTGCTTCTTTTGAGATAGAAAAAAATTCGCTATGCATTTTGTGATCTGCCAAAAAGTCACTTCGAACCGGTAAAAACGTGCCTGCACCAACATTTAGTGTCACAAAAACTTTCTCGATTTTTTTTGCATCAAGCGTGGCAAAAACTTTTTCATTAAAATGCAGACCAGCAGTTGGAGCCGCTACTGCAGCGCCGCGAGATGCATAAATTGTTTGGTAATTTTTTTCATCTTGCTTGTTTGCCGCTCTTTTCATGTAAGGTGGAAGTGGCGTTTCGCCATATTTTTCAAGCATCGCGAAGAGTTTATCGCCACTGCAAGAAAATTTAATTTTGATAAATCCGTCGGAGTCTTTTTCTAAAATTTCCGCAGAAAAATCGTCGGCAATTTGTAAAATATCACCAGCTTTTATTTTTTTTGCACCACGGCACAGAGCCTGCCAAATTGGGCCTTCGCCTTGGTCTAAATTGAGTTGAATTTCGGCAGAATTTCGCAAAATTTTTGCCGATAATTTTGCTTTGATGACGCGCGCATCGTTGAAAACTAAAACATCTCCTTCTTGCAAATAGTTGCTTAGTGAAATTACTTTCGAGTCAGTAATTTCGCCATTCGCACAGACTAGCATTTTCGTTTCTTCTTTTGGAAAAAATGGCTGCGCGGCAATTAAATTTTGCGGTAATTCAAAATCAAAATCAGAAGTTTTTAGCATGGATTCAAATCAAACTCATTTCGGTTTTAAGCAGGTAGATCGCGACTCTAAGGCCGGTCTTGTTAAAGAAATTTTTTCAAATGTCGCCAGGAAATATGACTTAATGAATGATTTGATGAGTGCGGGAATTCATCGCCTTTGGAAAGATAAAATGGTTGCCGAAGTTATCAGCCACAGGCTTGAAAACACTGGCGAAATAAGGGTTTTGGATCTTGCAGGTGGAACAGGAGATATTGCTTTTCGCATTGCCAAAAAGTTTCGTGCTGCGGGAAAAAAATATGCAATTGATGTTGTCGATATAAATGCCGAGATGCTTGAGGTTGGCAAGGCGCGCGCCATTGATTTGAATTTATTTTCTGGTCTGAATTTTCAGGTTTGCGACGGCGAAAATTTATCTTTTGCTGCTGATGAAACTTATGATTTTTTCACAATTGCTTTTGGAATTAGAAACTTCACCAACCCAGACAAAGCGCTGCTTGAGGCCCATCGCGTTTTGAAAAAAGGTGGTAAGTTTATCTGCTTAGAATTTTCGCGAGTTAACGATTATTTTTTACAAAAAATCTACGACACTTACTCATTTGCAGTAATTCCAAAAATTGGCGAATTAGTGCTAAAAGACCGTCAATCATATCAATACTTGGTTGAATCAATTCGCAAATTTCCGCCGCAAGATGAATTCAAAAAAATGATCGAGACAGCAGGTTTTTCAAAAACTTCTTATCGCAACCTGAGCGGCGGCGTTGCGGCAATTCATATTGGAGTAAAATTATGAAATTTGTTTTGGCGCTTACCGCTTTTTTTCTGACAATTTCGTGTAGCGAGAGTTTTTATTATTACTGCAAGAGACCTACGCCAGTAGAGCAGCAAAGGGCGCAGGCAATGTATAACGCTTTTGGAACTTCGTTGATTGAGATGGATGATGCGCGCGCAAGAAAGCTATTTGGCTGCAATTATCGCAGCTCTGATGACGTCTATGTTTACAAGACTTTGTTTGGTGAAAAATATGTCTTAGCGAGATATGGCACCGCAGTGATGGCGGCGGAGGAGTAAAGTTGCTGGCGCAATTTTGCGGAATCGAATTGCTGTGTAGCGAGTTAATGGTGCTATCGAGTGGAATCGAACCACCGACCTCTTCATTACCAATGAAGTGCTCTACCCCTGAGCTACGATAGCAAAAGACTGGGATTCGCTTTTGGCGCATCCCGTTGTTCACTTGGAATCGAACCACCGACCTCTTCATTACCAATGAAGTGCTCTAGTCCCTGAACTACGATAGCAAAAGACTGGGATTGCTTCGCGCAATCCCGTTGTTCACTAAAAACAGCCGTTAAGGCTGTTTTTGCTGCCATTTAGTCTGTTGTGAATTCCGTGAAAGAAGGGCCGCGCGGGATAAAGTCTTGATGTTATTTGTCAATTTGTGGCGCTGGCAATTTAAATTATTCCTTATCCACCCTATCTGGTTGCGCGCTGTCGGATTCGCCGCCAGCATTGTCAGAGTTGCCGCCGCTTTCATCTTGACTTCCTCCTCTGTCAGCATTTTTGCCACTGGTAAGATTTTTCTTCTCTGATTTTCCTTTATCGCCAATTCCACGACTCATGCCCGAAACTTTTTTCGCTAAGCCGCCACCAGCTTTTTGCGATACTTCCAGGGCGCGTTTTTGAGCGTTGCGTAAGAAATTGCCAACTTTCATGAAGTTGCGCACTGCATTTCCGCCCAGGCCAGAGGCGCCTCCAGAGAGGCCGCTGCTGCCAATTAATTTACCAGTGATGCTTGGAATTTCGTCCATAAATTTATATAGCAAAAACATTACCAAAGCGCCTTTGAGCATTGTTAGAACTCGCTCCCGAGCATTTTCTGAGAATAAATTTACCATTATTGGAATGGTTAATCCAATCAATTCAAATCCAGGGAACGTACCAAAATCCTTAGCATTTATGAGGCAAGCAACGCTGTTATCGAGAGGATTAATTATTTCTTCACCATCTCTATCGCAAGCGGGGGCCACACCATTTGCGTCATATGGCACAATTGCTCCAAGCGAGTTTTGACAATACTTTTTGCAAGAAATTGTTTTAAATGGGCCGCTGCCAACAAAGGTGGCATCGCCAATTACTGTTCGATCTAAAACCGTAATGAAAATTGCGATATAGGCAAAAAGAATCATCGGTTGCAGGCAATATGAAATCAGGTTGGTGAGCCACTTGTCGAACATGCCCTTAGTCTTTTCAAAAAGTAGTGTAGGGAAAATTAGCGGTGAGACAAAAACCATGATGATTATGGCAATGCACGAGCTAAGGAAAATGTGCAGAGCTCTTACTGTTGCAGCAATTAGACATATGCCAAAAAACATTGCTGAGATGGCGAAGAATAAACCAATTGCAGCAATTTGCGAGAGAGCGCCGGCAAGAATTAGTGAAGCGATATTGGCAACAGAATCTTCGGGTCCAAAGCCGAGATAACGCATGATTTTGCAATCAAGCGTGTCCCAAATGGCGAGATAGCTTTTGCCAGCTGGATAGGATTTTTCGGTTGGAGTGGTAATGCCATCTGGAGTAGTCACCGAGCCAAACTGACAGCCATCGCGCTTTAATGGCGATTGCTGTGTTTCAATTTTGAAAACCATACGCGCAAATTCTGAAGAAGAGCCGTAAACCCCATCAAAGAATTTCTGCTGCCAAGCGTCGCCGGTGGCAAAATAAAGAATGGTGACGATCTTAAAGAGATAGACCAGCATGTCCTTTTTTTCGCGCAGATCGAAGCCTTTTTTCTGGATCAGCATATTCATGCCAAAAAACATCACCGACATGGTCAAAACCAAGCGCACCAAATCTTGCATGGTATCCTGCATATTGCGAAAGAAGGATTTTGACTTCACTTGATTACCTTTTTTGTAAGTAAAGGAAGAGTTGCCAGCGTATAAGCCGCCAGGGCAGCTGCCGTCGGCTGATGGATGTTCCCCGTAATTTCGGCATTTGGAGTGTCCGGCGCGATCATAAAAAACATTCTCCATCGTTTCTTTTACGCATTGCGCAATTGGTGCGCTGAAATGTTTCTGATCGCTAATCACAACCCCACCAAAGGAAATTGTGTTTTGCGAATCGCCTTTGAAATTCATGCAAGCGTCAGAAAAGTAAGGCGAAGAGAGTTCGCTTTGATAATCAAATGGCACCGTGTTAACTCTGGTGCAGTGAGTCATGTGTTGGCAATAGTTGCGACACTTTCCAGCCTTTTCGTTGTAGGTGCAGTCAGCATTACGAATTTCGCTTTTTGCTGAGCAAGTTGGAGAGCGGCCGTTGGCAGGAGAGATGTCTTCTTGTTTAATCATCACCCATCTTGATTCTTCATCGTTCCATATGCCGTCGCGGTAATAATCGCATTCTTGCGTACCGCCGCTTAACGTGAAGTTGTAAGGGCAAAGGCTGTAAGTTTCGGCGCAGACATAGTTGTTATCATTTGAGGCTCTGGTGTTGAAGGTTATGTTGCTGATTGTGCATTTAGAGCCAGCGCGGCAGAAAACTTTTTTCTCTGCTTCGGTTGACGAGTTGTATCTGATACACACAGAGGAAGTGCTGCGATCGACGCAGCAGCGATAGGCCGAATTCATTTCATCGGCGCGCTCTTCGCTATAAGGCATTTTAGTTAGTGGGTCATTCATGCCCGGTGTGACAAGATAATCGTCGCAATTGTAATTGCCGACTTCTGTGCCTCTGAGATAGTATTTTTGTCTTGGATATTGGCCGCTGGAATTTTTTGGTTGCCTGACGTCAAGACAAGCTTCGCCGCTGCTTGGATTGTCTTCAACTTCAACGCCGCCATAGTACCATTCGCGGTAAATTTTATCACCGGTGCCCAAATTTAGCAGTGCCGCATTATTTTCTCGAATGCGCTTATCGATTTCGTTTTGGACTATTTGTTTATATCCCGGCGCATCTCTGGTGTATTTTAATGGATTAACCGTCAGCCATTCATGGCCACAAACATCAGAATTATTGAAGACGTCATTAGCGATTCCATAGATGATGTAGAGTTCGCCAATAGCAACTCCCATCGATGCCGCAGCGCCAAAAACGGCGGCTCCGCAAGCGCCATTACCAGGAATTTTTAAAGTGGCTTTGGTGATATCGCGTGCATCCAAAAATGGCGAAGGAGTGATGCGTGGTATTGAGCTACCAGTTTTGCAAACTCTGTTCATGTTGGCGATGCCAATTTTGACCGCGGCATATGAAGTAAGAGCAACTGTGGCGCAAACTGGATTGGAGAGAACGAAGTGTACATCGTCTCCTCCGGTAGTTGGATCAAAGTCTAGGCCTTCAATAGAGCCATTGTTACTGTCGCAGCTGCGTATTCTTCCAACGCCATATTCTTGCGCGCTATTAGCGCTGCTTGCAAAAAAAACTCCCAAAAAACAGGCGGCAAAAAGCGAAAGGAAAATCTTTTTTAGCGCTGTTCCAAGAAGAGTTTTACTCAAAGTTAATGCGGTTTTGAGCGTTCATAAAAAATTGGCAGCCAATCATCTGGATCATCGCCAACTTCATCGATAATTTCATCCATTAAAATTGCCGTTTCAGCACGCGCAGATAAAACGCGAATAGTTTCATCCATGCCGCTTAAGTCGATTCGCGCAATCACCCCGTCATTATCTTGTTTGACAAGGAAATAGCGCGTTGATGGATCGGTGGTTTTCACCAAATTAAATTCGCGCTCCGAAAGCATGAAGACTTCGCGATAGACGGGAGTAGCTTTCAGATTGGGTAAGAAAATTTGCGTTGCAGTTTGCTGCACCAGCGTATCGGAAATTGAACTCTTCGCCGCGTCTTCAACTGACTGGGTTGCAAAGACCACGAAAGTGTTAAGTTTTCGTAAAACTTTCAGCCAATCTTTAATTTTTGGTGCAAAAACTGGATTGCCAATCAATGCCCAAGCCTCGTCGAGTACGATCATTGTTGGTTCGCCATGCAAAGAACTTTGGATACGGTGAAAAAGATAAAGCAGCACCGGACCAATTGAGGCTTTGTCTTGTAAGATGTTGGCCATCTCAATTCCAAAGCTGCGGGCTGATTCAAAATCAATTTGATCTTCTGGATTGTCAAAAAGCTTAGCGTGCGAGCCGTTGCTGTGCCACATACCAAGCCGTCCTGCCAAAGTGCCAGGACCGCCCAGGCCCATAAAAGGTGCAAGGTTGCGCAATCTGCGTTGTTCTTTTGGCAGTTTGTAATTGCCGTTCACCGCTTCATTGATGCGATCAATTTCATGCGCTGGTAAAGGAGCTTCGCTTGTTGAAACCAGGGCTTTAAGAAACTCAACAAGAAAGCTGCGATTTGCGCTGTTATCTTCGAGCTGAAACGGATTAAAGCCGGAAGGGCGCGCCGCGGTTGGCGTCATGTAGCGGCCGCGAATGGCACGAATAAAAATTTCTGCACCGCGATCTTTATCGAAGAAAAACAAACGGCCTTTGAATTTTTGTGCCTGCGCGCAAAGGAAGTTGAGCAAAACCGTTTTACCCGCACCGGTTGGACCAATAATCATTGTGTGGCCAACATCGCGAACGTGGAAGCTGAAAAAATATGGCGTGCCTGAAACTGTGTTAAGCACCGTCACCGCGTCGCCCCAGTGATTTTTCTTTCTTTTGCCTGATGGATAATTGTGGAAGGAAGCAAAGGAGGCGATGTTGAAAGTATTCACTGTGCTGCGCCGCGCCATGTAATCAGCATTGCCCGGAAGTTGCGCCCAATAAGCTGGCTCAAGATTCATTCTTTCACGAACACCCGTAATGCCTGAATTTGAAAGTTCGACGATGGCAAGTGACAAAGCGCTTTCCAGCGATTTTGGCGTGTCTTCGATGCAAAGCACCGTCATGTGATGCTGGCCGAAAGCAAATTCGCCGCTCATTGCTGAATCAAGCGCTTGGTCAATTTCTTGAATTTGTGAAACCGCAACGTCTTCCGATTGCACAAGGCGACGCTGCTGCAGCTGCATTGAGCTGATTGCCACCATGCGATTGATGAAAGAAAATGACTGCGCAATTACCAACTCAAAAGGCATTTGCATGAAGCCGTCAAAAACGCCCGCATTGGTTGAAGGGCGATATTCCTTAATTGACACAATGCCTGCATATTTCACGCCACTTGGGTGATGCGCTTCAATTGACTTATTGCCAAAATAAAGGCGACTTACTGGCAAGTGATTTGAGATGTGCCCAAGTGGCACGCCAACTGGTGAAGAATAGCCGCAATTGGCAAGAAAACTTAAAAATTCGAGAAGTTGTGAATTTATGCCGCTTTCGGTTTCTTCAAGATCAAGCAGCTCGGCGCCATAATTGCCAAAGCCGTTGAGGATACGTTCAGTCATTTCTTCGAGTTCGTCGAAAGATTCGCGCATGAAATTTTCCCAAGAACTTTTGTCGGCGGTGTGTTGGATTTTTTTTGCCATCTGCTCAAGAACTGCTACTGCTGAAGTGTCTGCGCCGCGGATGATGGTTAGATAGTGCTCGTTGATGAAAGTTTTTTCATCCGAGTGTTTTGCCGCCCATTCTTTATTTACGCGCTCAGAGAATGAGTCGGGCATTTCGCCATCGGGAAAACCTTTTTCCTTGCGACGCACGCTGTGGAAATAAAGCGAAAAATTTCCCGAAGCCATGCCTTTGAGCAAGTTGTTGCGGGCGTTTTTCTTAAGATCGACATCGATATCGTCAGCGGTTTCGAAAGCAAAACCTTTGATCTTGATCACCCGAACAAGTTCGTTTTTGGTGGTGATGATCGTGCTCGAATTCCAGTGGCACTTATAGGGAATAAAGTGCGCAGCAGAGGTTTCGTATT
Source organism: Rickettsiales bacterium (assembly GCA_044360285.1). Classification (GTDB taxonomy): domain Bacteria; phylum Pseudomonadota; class Alphaproteobacteria; order Rickettsiales; family UBA1997; genus UBA2645. The sequence continues at coordinate 15,684 of JBIKKP010000022.1, read as the reverse complement.
TAGTAATTTTTTCTTTCGCTGGTTTGACGGTTGAAAGACGCAGGCGCATTATTTGGTTTTTTGTTTGCTGGTTAGAGCTAGGAAAATCAGTCCTGGCACGGCGATAGCGGTTGAAAATAGGAAGAAATTATACCAACCAAAATCTTGTGCAAAAACGCCAGCGCTTGATGAAAGAACGCTGCGCGCCAAGGTTGCGCAAGAGCTGAGTAAGGCATATTGAGTTGCAGAAAATGCTAAGTTGCAGAGGCCGCTTAAGTAAGCGACAAAAACTGAATCACCAATTCCGCCGCTGAAATTTTCGATGAAGACAACGAAGTAAAGCGCGTTTGGATCATAACCGATTTTGGCAAGATAACAAAAGGCAAGGTTAGAGAGCATTTGCGCGCTGCCGGCAATCCACAAACTTTTTTCGATGCCCAATTTTTTTACTAAAACTCCGCCGCAAAAAACTCCAAAAAGCGTGGCAAAAAGTCCGAAAGTTTTAACGATAGAAGCGATTTCGATTTTGCTAAAACCAAGTTCAAGCAAGAAAGGTAGCGTCAAAGTTCCCGCAAAAGCATCACCAAGTTTGAAGCAAATGATGAAGGCAAGAAGCAAGTACCAGCGCGGCTTGGCGGCGAAATCAACAAATGGATTTATGACAGAATTTTTAAACCAGGCAAAAAAATTATGACTTGGTTGCTGCCAATTTTTGCGCGTTTCCGAAGCAAGAAGTGTGACAAAAGTTGCTGCCGCCATAAACGCGGCCATGAAAAAATAAATTACGTCCCAACCAAAAATATCGGACAAAGCCAAAGCCAGTGCGCCAGAAATTAGCATGCCAAGGCGATAGCCGTAAACATAAAGCGAAGCGGCAATTCCCTGATCTTCTTTTTCAATTAATTCGATGCGATAGCCGTCAATTACGATGTCTTGACTGGCTGATGCAAAAGCAACTAGCAAAGCAAAAATGGCGATGGCGCTCAGATTGGCAAGGATTCCAGCCATGCCAAGTGCAGCGATAAAAATTACTAAACAGATTTGTGTGACCAGCAGCCAAGATTTTCGCTGACCAATTTTTTTGGTGAGGAAGGGAATTGAAAGCGAATCAATGGCGGGCGCAAAAAAGATTTTTAGGCTGTAAGGCAAGCTAATCAGCGAAAAAAATCCGATGGTTTTTAGATCAAAACCCTTCTCAAGAAGTAGGGCTTTCAGTGTAGAAAGAATTAGCGCCAAAGGTAAACCAGAAGCTGCTCCAAGACAAAAAATTATCGCGAGATTTCTTAGAGATTTTGGCACTGAAAAATTATTTGATTTAACATTTAACATTTTGCATTTATCACAAGACCTGCTTCTTGTGGAGCTTACTGCCGCAAGGTCTCCAAGCTTATTACTTCAATGATAAATTTTTATGCTAGATCACAAAAACCCGACACAAATTTATGCGACAACAATTCTTGCAGTAAGAAAAAATGGTCAAGTTGCAATTGCAGGAGACGGACAAGTTTCTCTGGGTGCAACGGTTTTAAAATCTAACGCAAAAAAAATTCGAAAACTTGGCGATGGTTCAATCATCGGTGGATTTGCTGGTGCAACTGCTGATGCATTTACGCTTTTCGAAAGATTGGAAGCAAAACTTGAACAATATCCAAATCAGCTGATGCGCGCCTGCGTTGAGTTGGCGAAAGATTGGCGCACCGACAAATATCTGCGCCGACTTGAAGCGATGATGATTGTGATTGATAAAAATATCTCGCTGGTGCTCACCGGAAATGGTGATGTTCTTGAGCCGCAAGACGGAATTGCCGCAATTGGTTCTGGTGGAAATTATGCGCTTGCAGCCGCGCGAGCATTGGCTCTAAACACTGATCTCAGTGCGGAAGAAATTGCCAAAAGATCAATGAAAATTGCCGCTGATCTTTGCGTTTACACTAATGAAAATCTAACAATTGAAGTTCTCTAGATCATGAAATTTTACAGAAATTTTCTTTTTTTCATTTTGGCTTTGTGCCTTGCAAATCAAGCAAACGCAGCTGTTTCGCTGAAAGTAAAAAGTAAAGATTTGGGCAAAAGCAAAATTTTATTTTTTGGCTTCAATTCACCAAATCCAAAACTTGATTCCGACATCGCCGTAATTTTCGACAAGGTAAAAGCGAATCTAAAAACAACTGATTTGTTTGAGATCATCAAGCAGGAAGGAGTGTTGGAAGAATCAAGTCTAAGCGTTTTTGGTATCACGCAAAATGAGGCGATTAATCCACAAGAAGCCAGTGTTGAAGCTGTGCCAAATTTTGAAAAATACAGCAAAAGCGGCGTGAGTGCAATTGTCATTGGAGCCTTTGTTTACAACGATCAAGGCGAGCTTGAAGTGCGAATTAGAATGTGGGACGTGCTTGATCAAAGACAGCTTTTTGGAAAATTTTACACCGCTTCGCAAGATAATTTCCGCAAGCTTTCTGCATTGATTTCGAATGAAATTTTTAAAGGAATTACTGGCGAAAAAATTGGCCATTTCGATTCAAAAATTATTTACATATCTGAGAGCGGATCTTTCTCGCGTCGCATAAAAAAAATCAGTTCAATTGATCTTGATGGAAGCTCGCGCCGCTTACTTACAGATGGTCGTGACTTAGTTTTAACGCCGATTTTTTCGCGTAAGAAAAACGAAATTTATTATTTACGATATTTTGAAGGTAAGCCGCAAATTTTCTCGCTCGATTCAATAAATTTACGCAGCAAAAAACTTGGCGGATTTCGTGGCACAACTTTCTCGGCTGGCACAAATCCAAAGGACGAAAATCTGATTTTGCTTTCGGCAATTATTGACGGGAACAGCGATATTTACGAATTCAACATCGAAGAAAATATCGCCAAAAGATTGACCAAAAGCCCGGCAATTGACACCACACCTTGCTATTCGCCTGATGGTAAAAAAATTGTTTTTGCGTCGGACCGCGATTCCGGTCAGCAAATTTATGTGATGGATTCAAACGGTTCTTCAGTTAAGCGCATCAGCTCTGGCAACGGTTCTTACGCCAAACCAGTTTGGTCGCCGGACGGTAGTTTGATTGCTTTCACCAAATCAAAAAGCGGACAATTTTTTATTGGTGTCATGGCGCCAAATGGCAAAGGTGAAAAACTTTTGACCGGCAGCTATATGGCCGAAGGCGCGCGCTGGTCGCCAAGTGGTCGCTATTTGATTTACTCGAAAAAGAAATCGCCATTTGGCCGCGATTCAATTCCAAGGCTTTATGTCATCGACATCATCACTGGTTATGAATTCGAAGTACCAACGCCTGAGAATGAAGGCGCAAGCGACCCTGATTGGGCTTGAGCGACGGAGCTTTAGCTCCGGCAAAATAGCCTTAATGGCTATTTTGAGCGAATAGCGAAGCGAGGCTATGCCGAGCTCAGGACTTGAGCGACGGAGCGCTGCTCAGGCGGCATTTGTAATGCCGCCTGGACGTTCATGCAATTTGTGATTTGAATTGGTATGAACGTTTCGGATCAGGGTTGCAAACCCCGCCCGAGCTCGGTTTGGATAATAAAATAAATTGATGACCACTTTCACCTATATCACCAAACGCTTACTGCTAATTATCCCAACACTTTTGGTGATAATGCTGCTAAACTTTGCCATCATCCAAACCGCTCCCGGTGGACCGGTAGAGAGATTCCTCGCTCAGGTAAATCAAACGCAAGTTGACGGTGAAGTTGGAAATTTTGCAAAAAATTCTTTCGAAATAAAAAATTCACAAAGTTCGCCAAGCCTTAAATATCAAGGCGCGCAAGGTGTTGATCAAGAAATAATAAAAAAAATTGAGAAGCTTTACGGCTTTGATTTACCACTCTCCAAGCGCTTTTTTTTGATGATGAAAAATTATTTCACCTTCGATTTTGGCGAGAGTTTTTACCAAGATAAAAAAGTCATGGATTTGATTTTAGATAAGCTCCCGGTGTCAATATCTCTGGGGTTGTGGAGTCTTTTGCTGATTTATGGAATTTCCATCCCACTTGGCATAAAAAAAGCTGTTTTGGATGGTTCAAAATTCGATATTTACAGCAGCTCATTGGTGATTTTTTTTCACGCAATTCCAGCTTTTTTATTTGCAATTTTGTTGGTGGTAATTTTTTGCGGCGGAAATTTTCTAAGCCTTTTTCCCTTGCGTGGCTTGGTTTCGCCAAATTTTGATGAACTTAGTTGGTGGCAAAAAATCTTTGATTATTTTTGGCATATGACGCTGCCAATTATTGCAATGACGATTGGCGGCTTTGCTTCGCTGACATTTTTTACAAAAAATTCCTTCATCGAAGAATTGAGTAAACAATATGTTCTAGCCGCCTACGCCAAGGGCTTGAACCAGCAGCAAGTTTTATATCGTCATGTTTTTCGAAATGCGATGTTGATCATAATTTCCACTTTGCCTGCTGCGCTGCTTGGCGTTTTTTTTACAAGTTCAATGCTAATTGAAGTGATCTTTTCACTGGATGGACTTGGTCTTCTAAGCTTTGAAGCAGCGCTTTCGCGCGATTATTCGGTGATGTTTGCAACATTGTATATCTTTACTTTGATTGGACTTCTTGCCAATTTGATTAGCGATTTGACTTACAAAATCGTGGATCCCCGTATCAACTTCGACAAAAATGTTTAGCGAAACAGATTTAAATTTAATGCTCGCCTTTGCGCTGATAGTTGCCTCAGCGATGATTTCGTGTTTCGAAACTTCAATCACTGCAGCCTCGCGCGCCAAGATTCACCGCCTTGCCAACGAAAAAGATGCGCGGGCAAAAAAATTGGAAAAGCTGCTGAAGGTGCGTGAAAAAGTTGTTAGCGTGATGCTGATTTCCAACAACGTTATCAACATCGCCGCCTCGGTTTTGACAACAAAAGTGATGCTCGAACTTTTTGGTGAAGTTGGTCTGCTTTATTCAACTGGTTTGCTGACAATTTTAATTATCGTTTTTGGAGAAATTCTGCCAAAAACTTATGCAATGAAAGCGCCAGAAAAAATTGCGCTGACTTTCTGCGGCACAATTACATTTCTGTTTAGAATTTTCTCGCCGGTGGTTTTTGTAATACAAAAAATCGTCAATCTTTTTATTAATTTTTTTGGTCGCAAAGAAGATGAAGAGTCGCGCCAGTCGCAGCTTGAAGAGATTCGTGATACGGTAGATTTAAAAGCAAAAGAAGGTGGAATTTTTAAGTATGACAAAGATTTGCTCGATGGCGTCTTAGATTTATCTGATACCGAACTTAGCGAAATTATGGTGCATCGCCAAGATGTTGTTTCACTAAATGCCGACCTGCCGCTTAGCGAAATTCTTGAGGCGGCAACGGCGGTTAATTACACGCGAATTCCGCTTTGGCGCGATAACAAAGAAAATATCGTTGCGGTTTTGAATGTAAGAAAATTGCTGAAAGCGCTGCATTTTTATCAAGGCGATCTCAAAGATTTCGATTTATCGTCAGTGACTTCTGAGCCCTGGTTTGTGCCATCAACAAACAGTTTGCGTTCGCAGCTTTTTTCTTTCCGCAAAAAGAAAAAAAGATTTGCCTTGGTGATTGATGAATATGGCTCTTTTCTTGGCTTGGTGACGCTAGAAGATATCTTGGAAGAAATTGTTGGCGAGATCAAAGAGCAAGATGAAATCAGTCAAATCAACATCGTAAAAACGCGCTCAGGTTCTTATCGTATTGCCGGACGCACCTTGGTTCGTGACATTAATCGTAAACTTGATTTGAACCTAGAAGAGCACGATGACGCACACAATCTGAGCGCGTTTATCATTCACGAACTTGGACGAATTCCCTCAGAGCGCGAATCTTTTAACATTGGAAATTTCTCTTTCAAAATTCTGCGCAGACGCAATCACGAATTGCTTGTCATTGCGCTCAAGCCCCTGAAATAGAGCTTTGATTAGATGTAATAATCGAGTTCAATCTTCCCTTGCTTTTGCGCTTCTTTGGCGGTTTCGGCGACCATAATTTTATTCGCCTCCAAGTCTTGGATGATGATTGCGCCTGGTCCAATTTTTGCGCCAGAATTGATTTTTACTGGTCCAAGAATTTTTGCTCCCGCACCAATAACAACGTCATTAGCAATTGTTGGATGGCGTTTGATTTTTGCTAACGACCTGCCGCCTAAAGTGACGCCGTGATAGATTGTGACATTATCACCAATCTCTGTCGTTTCACCAATTACAACACCCGCGCCGTGATCGATAAAAAAGTTTTTACCGATTTTAGCGGCGGGGTGAATTTCAATTCCGGTTAAGAAACGTGAAAAATTGGCGATTAATCTTGGCAAAATCGGCACGCCAATTTTGTTTAAAAAATAACTGGTTCGATGAAGAAACAACGCATGAACTCCGGGATAACAAAGCAAAATTTCGAGATAATTTTTTGCTGACGGATCTTTGCTTTTGATGTTATCGAGAAATTCTTTCATGCTAGTTGGTGATGTGTTCGAAGAGTGCGGAAGAGAGGTAGCGCTCGCCAAAAGAGGGCACGATGAAAACGATTAATTTTCCGGCATTTTCTGGGCGTTTAGCAATTTCAAATGCAGCGAAAGCCGCGGCGCCAGAAGAAATTCCGCAGAGAATTCCTTCATTTAGAGCCATGGCCCGCGCGGTTTCGATGGCGTTTTCATTACTCACCTGAAAAATTTCATCGATCAAATCGGTGCGCAAAATCCCTGGCACAAAACCAGCGCCAATTCCTTGAATTTTATGTGGGGCAGGCGCGCCGCCAGAAAGTACTGGGCTTGCCGCTGGCTCAACAGCGATTGCTTTAAAATTTGGGTTGCGCGCTTTGATGATTGAAGCAACACCGCTGATGGTTCCGCCTGTTCCAACACCAGAAACTAAAATATCAATTTTGCCGTCGGTGTCACGCCAAAGCTCTTCAGCTGTGGTTTGCTGGTGAATTTCAACATTGGCTTGGTTGTTGAATTGCTGCAAAATTATTGAATCTGGAATTTCCTTTTGCAGCTCTTCGGCCCTAGCAATTGCGCCCTTCATGCCTTTTGGCCCTTCGGTTAAAACAAGCTGTGCGCCATATGCCTTCAGCAGCTTGCGGCGTTCAAGCGACATGGTTTCTGGCATGGTTAAGATGAGTTTATAGCCTTTGATGGCGGCAACGAAGGCAAGGGCAATTCCGGTATTTCCCGAAGTTGGTTCAATCAAAGTTGTTTTGCCTGGGGTGATGAGTCCTTTTTTTTCAGCATCCAAAATCATATTGGCGCCGATGCGGTCTTTGACTGACTTAGCGGGGTTGTAGTATTCAAGTTTAGCAACAACTTTTGCTGAAGTTTTGTTGAGTTTATTGATTTGAACTAGCGGCGTATTGCCGATTAACTCGATGAGATTTTGTGCGATTTTCATTTGGAATAATTCTTTGAGAAGCGAGGAGAGAGTAAGCGCTAATGGCGTTGCAGCAGTATCAACAAAAAGATCTAATTCCGTTGTGATAGAATTTACGCTGTGGCTTGGAGCTTGCGCTAGTCAGTGATGAAACCATTTTCTCGAAGAATTTTTTTTGCCGGTTTTGACTTAAGAAATTTCAAAAATTCGCGCGCAACATCCATGTTGTCACCAGCAATTACCAGTGCTTGATAAAAAATGTTTTCGTCATTTTTTTTCGCCAAAACTTCCAAATCATCCATGTCTTTTACCTGGCTTGCAAACATCAGCGCGTAGCTTTCTTTGTTGTTTCGAACAAGGGTTAGAAATGGCGTTTTATCTTCAGAAAGACGTTTGCAGATTTTGATATTGTTGAAGTTGAATTTTTTAATGATGTCGAGACTCAAATTTCCGGAAGAATTCCCTTCATTGTCGGTGATTACCGGTAGGCCTTCTGAATCAAGGATTCTTAAGGCTTCTTCAAGATTGATGCCTTTTTTCTTCAGATCTTTTGGTGCAGATTTTAGGTGAAGTTTATTGGTGGTTAAAACCAAGTCATCTCTGGCAATATAGCCGATATTGTAAACATCTACCAAGCCTTTGTGATGCATTGCTTCAATCGAACCATAATGAGCCGAGATGAAGACATCGGCTGGTTCGCCATAGTCAACTTCACTGACTAATTCCGCGGAAGAGTTAAAATTTATTGAAACTGTGACGTTAGATTTTTGCGAATAAAGGCGGCCGATTTTGGTTAGTGCCATAACCATATTCGGCTCGCTTAAGATAGTAAGATTGCGGCTTGGCGAGGCAATGACGCCTGAGGTAAGAAGAAAAAAAGTTGCTAGAAAAATTTTCCAAAAGTTCATACTGCGAGCATTTTTTCGCGGTTTGAATCAATTTCGGCGAAGACGTCTTCCCATGTTCCGGTTGTAGAAGCCTTGCTATATTCAGTGACGCGATTTTCGAAGAAATTGGTGTGTTCAACACCGTTAAGAATTTCATCGAGCCAAGGCAGTGGGTTAATGTCAATCATGTAAATGTCTTTAAGGCCAAGTTGGTTGAGGCGGCGGTCGGCGATGTAGCGGATGTAGCGCTTCACTTCGCGTGCGGTTAAGCCTTCAACATTACCCATTTCAAAAGCAAGATCGATGAATGCATCTTCAAAATGTACGATGGTGGCGCACGCTTCGTAAAGGCGGCCTTTCAATTCTTCCCCCCAAATTTCTGGATTTTCTTGGACGAAAGTGCGGAAAAGTTTGATGATTGAGTTAGTGTGCAAAGTCTCGTCGCGCACAGACCAGGCAACGATTTGCCCCATTCCTTTCATTTTTCCAAAGCGTTGGAAATTGAGCAAAATTGCAAAAGAGGCAAAAAGTTGCAGTCCTTCAGTAAAGCCGCCGAAAGCAGCAAGAGTAGTGGCGATATCAAGTTTGGTGCCGGTGCCGAATTTGTGCATGTAGTCATATTTATCCTTCATTTCCTTATATTTCATGAAGGCTTGATATTCGTTTTCTGGCATGCCGATGGTGTCAAGAAGGTGCGAATAAGCAGCGATATGTACAGTTTCCATGTTGGAAAAAGCAGCGAGCATCATTTGCACTTCAGTTGGTTTGAAGACTTGGGAATAGTGCTTCATGTAGCAGTTATTCACTTCGATATCAGCTTGCGTGAAGAAGCGAAAAATCTGAGTTAGAAGGTTTTTTTCACTGGCGGTTAAATTGTGTTTCCAGTCGCGCACATCGTCGGCCAAAGGAACTTCTTCGGGAAGCCAGTGAATTTGCTGTTGTTTGAGCCAAGCGTCATAGGCCCAAGGATAGTTAAAAGGTTTATAAATTGGCTTAGAATCTAGAAGTGACATAGTGGCTAAAAAACAAGATTTAGTAGGGAAATTCGAAAAACATGCCTAGATGTTGTGAGACGCTTTTTTAAGAAGCAAAATTTTTTTGTAAGGATTTTGTGAAATTTTCTAAGGATTTTTCTTTGCTTTTGTGAAGGCGATTTTTAGGTTTCAAAAATACCTGAGTAATTCACTCGGGCTTTATCTAAAAAACTTCAAAATATCTTAAAAACATGTCAGTTCTTGTTGGAAAAAAGGCTCCGGATTTCACTGCTGCAGCGGTTATGCCAAATAACGAAATCAAAGATAATTTCAATCTTCACTCTTACCTAAAAGGAAAAATCGGCGTGTTATTTTTCTATCCACTCGATTTCACTTTTGTTTGCCCGTCAGAAATCATCGCTTTTAGCAACCGCCTTCAAGAATTCAAAAGCCGCGGCGCTGAAGTGATTGGCGTTTCTGTCGATTCAAAATACACTCACCTTGCTTGGAAAAATACCGAAGTAAACAAAGGCGGAATTGGCCAAATTGAATATCCACTTGTTGCTGATTTAACTAAACAAATCGCTCGTGATTATGACGTTTTGATGGGCGAAGCCGTAGCTTTGCGCGGCACTTTCTTGATTGATCAAGAAGGCGTTGTTCGTCACCAAGTAGTTAACGATTTGCCTTTGGGCCGTAATATCGACGAAGCAATTCGTATGGTTGATGCTTTGAAATTCTTCCAAGAAAATGGCGAAGTTTGCCCAGCTGGTTGGAATAAAGGCAAAAAAGGCATGAAAGCTGACGCGGAAGGCGTGGCTGACTATCTTGCTTGCAATGCCAAAGAATTGTAAAATTTAGCGCGAGCCAAATTTTTAAAGAAAATGCCGACCTTGGAAAAAATTCTAAGGTCGGCATTTTTTATGGCGATTTGAGTCAATTATTTTCCAGGTTGACTAACAAATCTTCATTTCTAGAAAGCGCGCCCCTTTTTTGAGATTCCCAAAAAATATCAGTTTTTAAACTTTTTTAGAGAGCATTTTCATGCCTACAATTAACCAGCTAATCAGAAAGCCAAGAGTTAAGCAAACCAAGAAGAACAAGGTTCCAGCGATGAAAGCCTGTCCGCAAAAAAGAGGTGTTTGTACTCGTGTTTACACAACAACTCCAAAGAAGCCAAACTCAGCGCTTCGTAAAGTTGCGCGTGTGAAATTGACTAATGGATTTGAAGTAATTGCTTACATTCCAGGTGAAGGTCACAACCTGCAAGAGCACTCTGTTGTTGCGATTCGCGGCGGCCGTGTAAAGGACTTGCCGGGTGTTCGTTATCACATCGTTCGTGGTTCACTTGATACTCAAGGTGTAAAAAACCGCAAACAAGCGCGTTCAAAATATGGCGCACAAAAACCTAAGTAAAAAATAAAAATTCCAATCCATGCGTAGAAGAGCAGCAAAAATCAGAAAGATTTTCCCAGATGCCAAATATGGCGAGATCATCGTTTCAAGACTTGTTAACCGTTTGATGAATGACGGTAAAAAATCTGTTGTTGAGAAAGCAGTTTACGCTTCTTTCGAAGGCCTTGAAAAAAAGCTAAAAAAACATCCAGTCGAAATTTTTAAAGAAGCTTTGGAAAACATTACTCCAAAAGTTGAAGTAAGATCACGCAGAATTGGTGGCGCAACTTACCAAATTCCAGTTGAAGTATCGCCACGTCGTGGTTCGGCACTTGCTTTAAAATGGCTCAAAACTTCAATTGAGAACATCAAAGGCAAAGATCTTTCTACTAAAATTTCTACCGTTGTTCTTGAGTCTCTAGAAAACAAAGGCTGGGCAGCTAAGAAAAAAGAAGAAGTCTTTAAAATGGCTGAAGCTAATAAAGCTTTTGCGCACTATCGTTGGTAATTTCTTCGAAAAAAAATTCGCAAATTAAGCGGTTCCATCTGAAAAGTTGGAACCGCTTTTTTTTGTTAAAAATTTCGTAACTTTCGCATGCCAAATCAGGAAATAGATATCGTAATCCCGGTTCACAAAAAAGACCTCCCGATCCTTGAGCACTGCATCTTTCAAGCTAGAAGAAAAATTTCTGGTGTGCGCAGAGTCATCGTCGTTTCCAAGGAAAGATACACCAATAATGCCGAGTGGTTTGATGAAGCGCTTTATCCTTTTTCCTACAAAGAAGTTCACAATTTATTGGGCGGATCGCATGTTGGTTGGAATTATCAGCAGCTGCTTAAGCTCTACAGCTCTTTGGTTATTCCAGGTATTTCGGAAAATGTTTTGGTTCTTGATAGCGATACGGTTTTTTTCAAAAAAGTTCGTATGCTCGATGATGATGGAAGGGCGCTTTTCAATTTAAGCAAAGATAAAAACATCAATCGCAAACCTTTCGACACAAGGGTTGAGGAGCATATCAAAAATTTATTTCCAGCGATTTCTCGCCAAAATCTACCACAAAATTTGCAAGATTTTTCCGGCATTTGTCACCATATGGTTTTCAATCGTAAAATCATCGCCGAACTTTTTGAAAAAGTTGAAAATTTTCACGAACAAAAAACCGGTATAAAGCAGCCATTCTACAAGTTAGCGCTTGCTGATTGTGGATTGGAAATGTCGCTTGCTGAATATCAAATTTACTTCAACTACGTTGCGATTTTTCACAGCGAAAAAATTGCCATTCGTAAGCTTAATTACAAAAACACCGCTGATTCAAATATCCGCAAATATCGCTTTCGTTTCAAATATCATTATTGCTCTTTTCACAGCTATTTGCGTGGTTCGAAGACAAAATGCATGTCAGTTAGATCCCTCGATTTTTTGGCAAAATTATGGAAGAAATTGTTTTTGCTTGAGACGTGGAATATCGGGGTTGCAAAATGCAATATCGCCGAATTTTTAACCATTCCAAGCCAAGAAATTTTTTGGCTAAAATCAAAAAATAAATTTTTTGCTGACCCATTCGGAAGTCTTGGAAATAAAGGCGAAAAGCAGATTTATTTCGAGTATTATGATCGCTTAAAGCGCAAAGGAGAAATCAGAAGAATTGCGCTCGATGATCGGCTAAAAATTCAGCGCTGCGATCAAATTTTAGAGAAAAAATCGCATCTTTCTTATCCTTATATTTTTGCTGATGGAGAAAAAAAATACGCACTGGTCGAATCCTACAAAGAAAAGATTCTAACGCTATATGAACTTGGCAAAAATGGTGAGTTTATCGCATTAAAAAATATCATCGAAAATCAGCAAATTGCTGATCCTTCAATTGTGAAATTTAACCAAAAATGGTGGCTGTTTTTTACTTTAGTCAATCGAGGTGATTCTGAATTATATGTTGCTTACAGCAGTGATCTAAATGGTTCGTGGCAGATGCATAAAAAAAATCCGGTGAAAATTGATGACTCTTCATCGCGTATGGGCGGCGAAATTTTTTGGCATAAAGATTCTCTTTATCGCCCATCGCAAAACTGCTCAGGTGGCTATGGCGGCGCGTTGGTGATTAATAAAATTACCGAGCTTTCAGAAGAAAATTTCAGCGAAGAAAAAGAAATTGATGTGACACCAAACCAGTTTGGACGGTATCCAGATGGACTTCATACAATTTCAAAACTTGGTGAAAATTTAACTTTAGTTGATGGAAAGAAATTTTTCTTTTCACCGATAAAGCCTTTGTTTTCGCTGCTTCGTCTTTGTTTCAAAATTTTTTCTTGCAGAAAAACTAATCAGTCTCTTGTCAACTAAAAAACCATTTCTATGGTGCCGCGCCCTTGTCTAGGCCGCTTTCTGCTTAGGGCCCGCTTCATCTAAATTTTCTTGTTTATGGCACGTCAAATCGAAATCGAAAAATACCGTAATATCGGCATCATGGCGCATATCGACGCCGGTAAAACTACAACCACCGAGCGTATTCTTTTTTACACCGGAAAATCGCACAAAATTGGCGAAGTGCATGACGGCGCTGCTACAATGGACTGGATGGAGCAAGAACAAGAACGCGGTATCACCATCACTTCAGCTGCAACTACTTGTTTTTGGAAACAGCACCGAATCAACATTATCGATACTCCAGGACACGTAGACTTCACAATTGAAGTTGAGCGTTCTTTGCGTGTTCTTGATGGCGCGGTTTGCGTCTTTGACGCGGTTGCTGGTGTTGAGCCACAATCTGAAACCGTGTGGCGCCAAGCTAATAAATATCGCGTTCCAAGAATGTGTTTTGTGAACAAGATGGATCGCATTGGTGCGAATTTCTTCCGTTGTGTTGACATGATGAAAACTCGTCTCGGCGCTCGTCCAATTGCAATTCAATTGCCAATTGACCAAGCTGAAAATTACGGCGGTTTGATCGACCTCGTCAAAATGAAGGCTGTGGTTTGGAGAGACGAAACCATGGGTGCTGACTTCGCTTACGAAGAAATTCCAGCTCACCTGAAAGACCAAGCTAATGAATATCGCCAAATGCTTGTAGAAGCGGCAGTTGAGCAAGACGACGCCTTGATGGAAAAGTATTTAGGTGGCGAAGAAATCTCTGAAGAAGAGCTGAAAAAATGCATTCGCCAAGCAACAATTTCTGGCGCATTTGTACCAGTTTTGAATGGAACTGCTTTTAAAAATAAAGGCGTTCAAACCTTACTAGACGCTGTCGTAGATTACCTTCCAAGTCCAGTTGATATTAAACAAATTCCAGCAATTAATTTGAAGGATGAGTCAGCAATCAACATCACTTGTGCTGATAAAAAATTCGCTGGTTTGGCTTTCAAAATCATGACCGACCCATTCGTTGGTTCATTGACTTTCGTTCGCATCTATTCTGGTACTTTGACTGGTGGTTCTGGTGTCACTAACACAACCAAAAACAAAAAAGAAAGAATCGGCCGTATTTTGTTGATGCATGCGAATAACCGCGAAGACATCAAGGAAGCTTATGCTGGCGACATCGTTGCGCTTGCTGGTTTGAAAGATACTACAACTGGTGATACTCTGGTTGAGCAAGACAATAACATCATTTTGGAAAGAATGGTTTTCCCAGAACCAGTAATCGAAGTTTCGGTTGAACCTAAATCAACTGCTGACCAAGAAAAAATGGGTATGGCCTTGTCACGCTTGGCTTCGGAAGATCCTTCACTTCGTATTGAATCTGACCAAGAATCTGGCCAAACCATCCTGAAAGGAATGGGAGAGTTGCATCTTGAGATCATCGTCGATCGCATGAAGCGCGAATTCAAAGTTGATGCTAATATCGGTCAGCCGAAAGTTGCTTACCGTGAAACCATCACCAAGCAGGTCGAAATCGATTACACGCACAAAAAACAATCTGGTGGTTCTGGTCAATTTGCGAAGGTTAAAATTATCTTCGAACCATTGCCAGCAGACGCTCCAGACAATTTTGTCTTTGAAAGCAAAGTTGTTGGCGGACGTGTTCCAAGAGAATTTATTCCAGGCGTTGAAAAAGGTTTGAAATCGGCAAAAGAAACCGGCTTCCTAGCTGGATTCCCGGTTGTTCGCTTGAAAACTAGCTTAATGGATGGCGCTTATCACGATGTTGACTCGTCAGTTTTGGCATTCGAGATCGCGGCTCGTTCCGCTTTCCGTGAAGCTATGGAAAAAGCCGGCTCAATCATTCTTGAACCAATCATGAAAGTTGAAGTTGTCACCCCAGAAGAATACATGGGCGACGTGATTGGCGACATTAACTCACGCCGTGGCCAAATTCAAAATTTGGAAGGACGTGATGTTGCGCAAGTGATTACTGCCAAAGTTCCACTTGCTGCAATGTTTGGTTACGTGAACAGCTTGCGTTCTTTGTCACAAGGGCGCGCAAGTTACTCAATGGAATTTGATTCTTACGAGCCGGTTCCAAATGCGGTTGCGGAGGAAATTAAGGCGAAAAAAGCCTAGTTGCTAAAAAATAGCGGTCATTTTTTGTAAAGACTTTTGCAAAAACTGACCGACTTTTTCTGGCAAATTTATGCAAGAAATTTTCTTAACAATTTCTTGCAATTCCTCTTGCAAAATAGTTTTTGATTCAAATTATGCGCGGCCTTCTTTTGAGGTTAGCGCGATAGTTGTTAGCTGCGTTGAGGCTTGATTTTACTGGTTCCTAGCTAGTTTTGATCAGAAGAAAAAAACAGAAAATTTTGATGAAAAATTTCGAAAACAAATTTCGAGATTGTTGATTTTTTTTCAAAATTTTTTGTGCAGGTTTTTGCGAAAGCAATTCCTGCAGATTTCAGTATCTAGTTATGGATGCTGAAATTGATCATCGTTAATATCTGGCAGAAGATTTCTTTCGAAAGCCTCGTCTTCCTTAAACCGCCACGGCTTGCCGTTTGCGTTTTTTGGTGACTAATTTCTTATATTTATGTCCAAACAAACCTTCCAACGCACCAAACCTCACGTTAATATCGGAACTATTGGTCACGTAGATCACGGTAAAACAACTCTTACCGCCGCAATTACGACTTATCTTTCTAAAAAAGGTTTGGCT
>JBIKKP010000045.1:0-9397 GCA_044360285.1 Rickettsiales bacterium | reverse complement strand
AGATAAATCAGCTCTTCGCGGAGTTTAATTACAAAAGTTGGGAAGATGGTTGCCACCAACCCCTTTTATTCTAGGTGGGACGTTGGGACAGTTGTGGTTTGCAACCCCACCCGAAACGTTCATGCAAAGAAAATTTCACAAACTCGGAGATTTAAAATTGCCTGAACGTCCGGTCGGCATTACAAATGCCGACCGAGCAAAGGAAAATCAAAACTAATGCTGGTCATGCTGAGCTTGTCGAAGCATGTTGTGAGCTAGAACCGCATGCTTCGACAAGCTCAGTATGACTTACTTTGAATTGTTCAAGAGCCAGAAAAAACGTAACAATCCATCGCTAAAACCGAATAATCGAAACTGTGATGAAGCCTTGTTGCTGTTGGATTATCGCCAGCTGCACCAAGTGCAATTAATAGCGGCACAAAATGTTCGGGGCTTGGATGATTATCTTGTGCATGTGGCAGATCAAACCAGTCGAGCAGTGCTTTCACGTCAGAATTATCTAATTTTTTTGCGAGAGATTCACAAAAAATTTCCGCCCAAAATGGAGTCTCTGCGTCCTTCATACTCATAGCCGTATAAAGGTTATGCGTAACTGATCCGCTGCCAATAATTAGAATATTTTTTTGTTTCAGCTCAGCTAAAATGCGGCCAATTTTATAGTGATATAGCGCCTCCTCGTAAGGCTGAATTGAGATTTGAATTACTGGAATATCAGCATCTGGATAAATTAATTTCAGCGGCACCCAAGCACCGTGATCAATGCCGCGTTTAGAATTTAACGAAGCAGAAATTCCCGCATCTTCAAAAATTTGCATCACGTCAAAAGCAAGAGCTGGCGCGCCTTCAACTGTATAATGCATGCGAGAAAGTTCTGCCGGAAATCCACCAAAATCGTGAATGGTCATCAACCTTCTTGCCGAAGTAATTTCAATTTGATCACTCTCAAAGTGCGCTGAAAAAACAATGATGGCATCAGGTTTTTCAAAGCTCTGCGCTAATTCCTGCAGAAACTTTTTTGCTGGAATGTCGCGAATCAATAAATCAGGAGCACCGTGTGAGATGAAGAGCGACGAGGTTTTTGGGGAGAGTTTCATCTTAATTTTTTGGTTAGTTTCTTATTTCAAGCGACGCAAAAAATCGTAAACATCGTCTCGTTTAGCAATATGAAGTATGCTTAAAATTTTGTCGTCGAACTTGTAAATCAGCCGGTATTTATCAATTCGTATTCGGTGTAGATCCTTGAATCCCGTCAGTTTTCTAGACGAATCGGGCAACGGATTTACTAAAAGATTTTCGATTTTTTTCAGAATTGCTGAACAAATCTTTTTGTCAGAAACAGATAATTTTTCCAAAACCTTCTGCGGGTTTTTGTATAGATCTAACTCTCTCATTATTGGGTTTTTTGGTGATTTTAAAAGTGTTCCTTTGCGATGATTATGGACTACTTTTTAGCTACAGATTTTTTTAATTTTTTTAGAAAATCCTTAGATTTCTTAACACCAAGACCGCCCTTCTTCTCTGATTCCAGAGCCATTTGACCAAGAAGATAATCTTCTAATTCTTCGCTCAAATCTTCTTTGATTAAGTTCACCACATAATTCTGAATGTTGATGCTGTTATGCAAAACGTGAAGCTTCAAAGTTTTGTGCAAAGATTGCGGCACATCAATTGATAAGCGGGTTAGTTTTTCTGCTTTCATAAGTTTTTAAGTAATTAAGGTCGCAAGTATTTAAGTAAAAAATGTTTCACTTAAATCAGTAAACAAGTATTTTCTTAGATCAAAACATCTTCAATAATCATCTGCACCTTCTGCATCCCCATCCAAGCGTTGATATTCAAGGTTCCAACCACATCGATTGGTTTTTTATATTTACTGTCGAGCAGAATTTCACCAAGCGTTGTTTTGACCAAACCAAAACCAACAGCAGAGATATTTCCATTAAATCCCAACACGGTTTTTGACGAAAAAATACACGAAAGATGTTCGCCAGTTTGACCAATAATTTTTGCATTCATTTTTTGCAAATCGCGCAAAATAAATTTTGGACGTGCATTGCCAACGCCAAATGGTTCTAAGGTTGAGAGCTCTTTAAGTAATTCCAAATTCACCTGCGCTAAATCGAGTGCTAAATCAAATTCGACGGTTTTTTGAGCGGAAAGTTCAGCAACTTTTTGCGCCCAATTTTTACAGAAAAATTCGTGCAGAGCTGGAATTTTTTCTGCCAAAACGCTGAATCCCGCTGCCATCGCATGGCCTCCGCCTTCAAGCAACAAGCCATCCATGCGTGCTTTCAAAATTTCTGAACCAAAATCAATTCCAGAAATTGAACGGCACGAAGCCTTGCCCTTCAAGCCCGCGTCATCAATTGCAATCACCGCAACTGGCTTGCCGTAAAGATCTTTGAGGCGTGAAGCAACAATTCCAATCACGCCTTGATGCCAATTTTTAGAAACCGCAAAAATCACCGGATCATTTTTTGAAAAGCCCGCGGCACCTGATTCTAGAGACTTCACCGCCTCATCCAAAACTTGCTTTTCGATTTCTTTGCGCTGCTTGTTGAAAGCTTCTAGCTCCTTGGCAATTGATTCAATTTCTGCATCATCTTCGCTCGACAAAATTTTTGCGCCCATGTGAGAACTACCCACGCGCCCACCAGCGTTGATGCGTGGGCCCAGCACAAATCCTAAATGATAAGAACTCGGCTCTTCATTTAATCCGGCCAAATCACAAATTTGGCGCAGACCCGGATTTTTTCTCTGCCGCAAAACTTTTAATCCTTGCGCCACGAAAGCACGGTTTAAGCCAGTTAGCGGCATTACGTCACACACCGTTCCAAGCGCAACTAGGTCGAGCAGCGCCATTAAATTTGGCTCTTTTCTTTGCTCATAAAACCCCGATTCACGCAGGCGTTTATTGAGCGCAACGGCGAACAAAAAACAAACTCCCGCCGCACAAAGATTTTTATGGGCAAATTTTTCATCAATACGATTTGGATTAATAACCGCGATGGCGTCAGGTTTTTCAATCACTCCTAAGTGATGATCGATAACAATAATTTCGAGACCAGCCTTAGCAGCATCTTCCAGCGGCTTGAACGCAACTGTCCCGCAATCAACGGTAATTACCAAATCGGTACCCGATTTTTTTAGATTTAAAAGCGCCTGCGAATTTGGGCCATAGCCCTCTAAAATGCGGTCTGGAACATAAACCATAACATCAGTTCCCACCTCAGCAAAAAAGCGGCGAAGCAGCGCTGCACTGGTTGCACCATCCACATCATAATCAGCAAAAATCGTAATTTTTTTCTTCGCGATAACTGCAGCAACCACGTGTGAAACCGCTTGCTCCATATCAAGAAGCATGAATGGATCGGGTAATAAAGTTTTGATTTTTGGCTCTAAAAAATTCTCCACTTCATCAAGCGAAACTTCGCGCGAAGCCAAAAGATTTGCCAAAATTTCTGAAATCTCAAAACGCTGAGAAATAGCCTGCGCCAAGCGTTCATCGTAGTTTTTTTTGCGGTAGGAAAAACCAAGAACGGATTTTTTTTCAACAGTACTCATCTATTTCATCGCACAAGAATTCTTGCTCAAAGCTTTGGAATTCTGATTCCACGGCATTTTGGCAATCAACATTGCTAAGGTACAAGTTCCGCTCAAACCAGCATAAATCAGGCCCGCACCAAAAAACCCAGAAAGCAGAAAAAATTTCACGCTAATAAAATAGCCAAGAAGGCTGCCCAGGAAAACTCCACAACCAATTACAAGCTGCGTTTGCTGATCAATGCTTAAAAAAAAACATCCGACTTCTTCACCTCGCCGCCCATCAGGTCCCAAGCGATGATTCCGCCTTCAAGGTTATAAACTTCCGCGTTTGGATTTTCTTCCAAAAATTTCTCGCAAGCAGTCAAACTTCTTTTGCCAGAGCGACAATGAATGACCAATTTTTTATCGCCAAATTGTGGAATTTTGTTTGAGGAAAATTCGCTCAAAGGAATTAACACAGAGCCGGGAATGCTTGCCACAGAATGCTCGGCAACTTCGCGCACATCAATTAAACAAACTTCATTTTTTGCCATTAGGTCTTTTAATTCGGCGACATTGATATTTTTTGCTGGCATGATTTTAAAAAATTTATTGAAAATTGTTAAACAGCCTAACTCTTTTTAAATCGAAATGGATTTCAATTTCTTTTCCCAAAATTTTTTAATTCTCCTCAAAGGCCTAGCAATTGGCTTCTACATTGCCTCGCCAATTGGCCCAATCAGCGTACTTTGCATCAAACGCACTTTAAAAAATGGCGGCGCTTTTGGCGTTGCTTCAGCATTTGGCGTCACCAGCGCAGAAATTTTTTACGCCTCTGTGACAATTTTTGGACTAAGCCTTGTTGTCGACTTTTTACTTGGAATAAAATTTTTCTTACAACTGGTTGGGGGTACGTTTTTGCTGTATTTGGGCGTCTCTACTTTTTTTTCAAAACCAAAAAATGTCGCGGAAATTTCTGTTAAAAAATCTTGGTTCACAAAAATTTTAGGTCGGAATTTTACGCAAGACCTCAAAAATTCAAAACATCCCACAACCTTTAAAAACCTAGCTCGCGCCTATTTTTCAATTTTGCTTTTGACGCTAAGCAACCCAATGACGATCATTTCTTTCACAACTATTTTTTCTGGATTTGTCTTAGAATCAGCAAAACAAAATACGTCTGAAGGCTTGTTAATAGTGGTTGGATACGGCATTGGCTCCGTTTGCTGCTATTTAACTTTAGTTGGATTTTCCGCTTTCTTGCGAGGCAAATTCGATGCAAAAATGATGCAACTTCTCAACCGAATTTCTGGCGCCATCATCGCACTATTTGGGATTTTTATTTTACAGGGACTGGCCGCCGCAGCTTAAGAATCATAGCCTGGAGCGCGCTGAATGTTTAACAGCTAAAATTCTCACTTCCTTGCCAACTATCGTAAAAATTACCCTAAAAGACCTTTTGTAAATGTAGTGGCGCAGCTCTGTTTTCAGACCTTTAGCCGCATAAAATTTATTTTCATAAGCCAGCGGGCATCGCGTCGGAAATTCAGCTAAAGAATTGATCGCTTCACTAATTCCATCCAGCCATCTCAAGGCAAGCTCGGGCTCTTTTTGTTCGAAGGCAATGTAGTCGAACTGCTTTTGCAGTTCCAATTTTACACTATCTGGAATTAACAACTTATGGTGTTTCGTTGTCATTTATTGGTGTTTTGATTTTTTTGCTGCTGGTTTTTTAACTCTTTTTTTCAAATCGCTTAAAACCTCAACCGCTGGTGAAAATTTCTTTGCCGAGAAGTCTTTTAAACTCTGATCAATTTCCGCCATTGCTGAGCCAAATTCTAATTTTTCAGAAATTTTCTGGTAGGTCGTTGCGTCAATGACCACAAGCTCTGCCTTGCCATTCACCGTTAAAATCGTCGGCCTTTTCGTCTTCTTCAAATTCTGCACAAAACTGGCAGTATTTTTTCGAAATTCAGTAAGCGAGTGAATATCTTGAGTGATGTTGATCATATTTTAAGAATTTTTAAAGGACTTTTAAAAGTTCTAAAAAGGTTCTTTAAAAGGTCCAAAGTTTTTTAAAACTCACTCGCTTTAAACCCAAAATGCTGCGCAAATCTCACGTCATTTTCAAACATCATGCGCAGATCGGTGATGCCATATTTAAGCATCGCCAGGCGCTCAATGCCAATTCCAAAAGCGAAGCCCTGGAAGCGCTCGGGATCAATTCCACAATTGCGCAAAACGTTTGGATGAATCATGCCGCAGCCCAAAATTTCCATGAACTTGTCACCTTTCCCAATCAAAATTTTTCCGTCTTTTTTGCTGTAATTTACGTCAACTTCTGCTGACGGCTCAGTGAAAGGAAAGAAGCTGGGCCTGAAGCGCAGCTCAAGATTTTTCACTTCAAAAAATTTCTCTAAAAAATTTTCTAAGCACCATTTCAGGTGGCTCATATTGATATTTTCATCAAGCACAAAGCCCTCAAATTGGTGAAACATCGGCGTGTGAGTCTGATCAGAATCACGACGAAAAACGCGTCCCAGCGCCGCAACTTTCAACGGCGGCTTGGTTTCAAGCATTTTACGAATCTGCGTATTTGAAGTGTGCGTGCGCAGCAAAAGTTCCGAATTTTGCAAATAGAAAGTATCTTGCATCTGGCGCGCCGGGTGGTTTTGCGGCATGTTGAGCGCGGTGAAATTATGGAAGTCGTCTTCAATTTCTGGCCCCTTGGCAAACTCAAAACCAAGCGATGAAAAAATTTCTTCGATCTCTTTAAAAACTTTCGAAATTGGGTGAATGAAACCAGGCGCCTGCTTTCTTGCCGGCTCGCTTACATCAATTTTCTCACCCTGCAATTTTTCATTTAACTCAAGATCTTCGAAGTGATTTTTGAGCTCGTCAATTTTTTGCGTAATTTCGCCGCGAGCCTGATTTATCAAACCTCCAGCGCTCTTTTTTTCTTCAATCGATAAATCTTTTAGCTTAGCAAAAAAATCATTTAGCGACGATTTTTTGCCTAAAAAATTAACGCGAATTTCTTCGAGTTGTTGTTTGTTTTTTACCGCAGAAATTTGCGTATTGAATTGCTCGAGAAGTTTTTGAATTTCGTGATTCATATTTTTGAAAACTGGACTTGGGAAAGGTCGCAATTGATAAATCCTCAAATCTTAAATCTGAAACCAAAAATCTATTTTATGACTAAAATTAATTGGCATGGCGCCTTGACGCTGTTGAAGAAAGAGGTTTGGCGTTTCTTGAAAGTTTACCACCAAACGCTGTTTTCACCGGTGATAAATATCATACTTTTTCTCGCCGTTTTTTCACTTTCCGTTGGCCATCAAATCAAAGAAATTGAAGGTGTCGAGTTCGCTGTTTTCATGTCTGCAGGCTTGATAGCAATGGCTGCAATGCAAAATGCTTTTGCCAATTCTTCCTCGTCTTTTGTGATGGGAAAAGTCATGGGACATATCGTCGATTACCTGATTCCGCCACTTGGCGCTTTCGAGCTGCTTTTTGCCTTCGCACTTGGCGCGGTTTTGCGCGGAATTTGCGTGGCGATTGTTTCTTTCATCGCCATCTCGTTTTTCGTATCCTTGCCAATTTTTAGCTTTTGGCATCTGTTATTCTACCTCACTTTCTCCTGCTTATTTCTAGGTCTGCTTGGCATTTTATGCGGCGTTGTTTCAGAAACTTTCGACCACATGTCTGCAATGACCAGCTACCTCATCACGCCTCTCACTTTCTTGTCTGGCACTTTTTATTCGACAAATTCTTTGCCGGAATTTTGGCGCAACGTTTCGCATTTTAATCCGTTTTTCTACATGATTGATGGCGTGCGCTACGCAATTTCTGGTCACAGCGATGCCGCTTTGGGAGCGGGCGCAGCCTATATTCTCTGCCTGAACTTGATTTTAGGAATCGTACTTTTTTTAATGATTAAGCGAGGTTATAGAATCAAAAACTAAAGCCCAAAAAACACACCACAAACCAACAAACCCAAAACATGCCACAGCTCACAAATCCAAGCCCTTCAAGCGTTTCAACGTCAGATAAAATTAATTGGTTGCGCCTTTGTCGCAGCGAAAAAATTGGTCCAATCACTTTTTTTCGTCTGCTAAAAGCCTTTGGATCGGTTGATGAAGCAATCAAAGAATTACCAATTTTTTCCAAAAATAAATTAAGCGCTGCACCAATAGATACAGCACTTCGCGAGCTTGAGCTGGCCGAAAAATTCGGCGCAAAAATTATCACTTTTTGCGATCAATCTTATCCAAAATTACTACGCGAAATCGCCAATCCCGCACCAGTTTTAACCATCAAAGGTGACATCGATTTTTTTCAAAATAATTTAGTCGCCGTGGTAGGCGCTCGCAACGCCTCGCTCAACAGCATTTCCTTCGCCAAAAAACTTGCTCTCGACTTGGGTCAAAATTCGATTACCACTGTTTCTGGCATGGCGCGTGGAATTGATGCAGCAGTTCACAGCGCATCAATTTTAAGCGGCACAATTGGCGTTGTTGCTGGCGGCATCGACCATATTTATCCAAGAGAAAACTGCGATTTATTCGAACAAGTTGCTGCGCACGGCTTACTAATTTCTGAAAATGCCTTTGGCGCAAAGCCCTTAGCGGGAAATTTTGTGCAGCGAAATCGTTTAATTTCTGGCCTGTCTTTGGCGGTCGTAATTATTGAAGCCGGATTAAAATCTGGAAGTTTAGTCACCGCTCGCTTCGCCGCTGAACAAGGTCGCGAGGTTTTTGCAGTTCCTGGCTCACCTTTTGATTTACGCTGCCAAGGCTCAAATCGTTTGATCAAAGATGGCGCCAATATGTTTGAAACTGTTGACGATATTTTAGAGGAAATTCCTCAATTAAAACGCCGTGCTAAAGAAATTGCTGAAGACAGCGAGCCCCTTACTGCAATGACTTATCACAATTCCAAAGATGATGAAATTTCTAAAACCAGCCAAGAAATTTTACGCATTTTAAGTTTTTCTCCAACTTCAATTGATGATTTGATTTCTGAACTTCATTTGCCTTCTAACCTTGTGAATGCTGCCTTGGTGCGACTTGAGCTTGCGGAAAAAATTACTAACAATTTGGGAAAAGTGGTTTTAAAAACTTGATCAACTTCTGGTTTTGCCCTACAAAATTAGCTTTCTAAGCCCATGCCAAAATTCGACAAATCAAAACTTCCTTCACGCTACGTCACAAATTCTCACGGCTGCGAAGGCCGCAAAACCATGCTCTATAACATCAAGACCGACCTATATCCGTCTGGCCTTGATGATGATGATTTAAACCGTCCTTTTGTTGGAGTTGTCAGCGCGTGGAACGAAGCCGCACCTTGCAACATCGCGTTGCAGCGCCAAGCGCAACCAGCAAAAAAAGGTGTAAAAGATTTCGGCGGAACTCCGCGTGAATTCACCACAATCACCGTAACTGACGGGATTGCCAACGGTCACCAAGGCATGAAATCTTCCCTCGTTTCGCGCGAAGTCATCGCCGATTCAATCGAAGTCACCGTGCGCGGACATTGCTACGACGCTTTGGTTGGCCTTGCCGGCTGCGACAAATCGCTGCCTGGAATGATGATGGCAATGTGTCGCCTCAACGTTCCATCCGTCTTCATGTATGGCGGATCAATTTTGCCCGGAAAATTCAAAGGCCGCGATGTCACTATCGTTGACGTGTTCGAAGGCGTTGGTCAGCGCGATGCAGGGAAAATGTCTGAGGAAGATTTAAAGATTTTGACGAAAGCCGCCTGCCCTTCTGCTGGCGCTTGCGGCGGACAATTTACTGCCAACACCATGGCCTGCGTAAGTGAGGCAATTGGCCTGGCACTGCCTGGATCTTCTGGCGCGCCAGCTCCT
>JBIKKP010000044.1:0-9471 GCA_044360285.1 Rickettsiales bacterium | reverse complement strand
CGAGAGCAACTCACGATCAAAAAAAACATAGAAAAAAATTTCTATGTCCAATCAAGCTCATGATATCAAGGGTTTTGAGAGATTCGGGATTTAGACGTTGGGACAGTTGTGGTTACAAACCCCGCCCTAGCCGGGGTAATTTATTCAAAATTCTCCCAAGGTATAGAGTAGTCTTTTGCTAGTTCTAATTCTTTAAAACCGTTGAAAATAACCTCTGCAGGAACGGAGGCAAAGAAAGGTATAGAGGTTTCTCCATGATCACATTCTTCCGGTTTTCTATCTAAACTTCTTGTAACTATTCCTAATAGTTTTCCATCAAGAGACATTAATGGTCCCCCACTATTTCCTGGTCTAGAAACCGCTGTAAATAGTTCTAATATTTCTCCTGTTCCGTAATCTACTACATCATCTGTTGAGGCCATTTCACCTTTTTGTACAATAGGACTTCGTTTTTTATTGCTATTGCGAGGTATTTTAGGAAAGCCAGCAACAATAATTTTTTCTAAAATTCCTGCTTTTCTTAAAGCTATATCTTTATGAAAATTATCGGCAGTAACTTTGTCGCTTAATACAATGATGCCAAAATCAATGGTTGGATGAATTTCAGATTTTAAAATTTTGTAAGTTTTTCCGTTGATCTCTAGCACATCATCCAATGTCATATCTTTTATAACATGTGCACATGTTAGAACTAAATTTTCGTTTAAAGCTACGCCGCTTCCAACATGCCTGTCATCCTTTTTTGTTGTTCCGGTGATGTAGGCAAGATCATATCTAATTTGGTCTGCAATAAAATCGGCGCCAATATACCGTCCTAAAAATAGGATTCCTTTTCGCTCTACCTTTGTGAGTTCGTACCCAGCATAATAGCAATTATTTAAAGGGGGAGATCCATGAGTAATGCCAGCATGAATCAGTAAATTTTTATGCTGAAGGAGATTAACTAATTCACTAATTCTTTCTTGTCTTGGCCATAGATCGATATTTTTTATATTTTTACACCACATAAAAAAATTGAACAAAGAGAGCGGTTCTATTTTTCCTTCTATGGTAGGAAGATTCAGCGTCTTACGATTTTCGGTAGTTTTTAAATGTGCGAAGAAAGTTATTAGAAGAACTGTTATGTCTAATTTCTCTTTAACGGAAAGAGGAGAAAGCTGCGAATATCTGGTCATAAATTTTATTTATTTTTTTCAAAAAACCTGAGGACGGTATACCTCTAGTGTGATTTTGCTGCCACTTTACTCCCCAAAAAAACCACAAAAAAAGGCCCGATGCTTTTGGCATCGGGCCTTTTTTTATGGCTCCCCGGGAAGGGATCGAACCTCCGACCAAGTGATTAACAGTCACTTGCTCTACCGCTGAGCTACCGGGGAATATGGGATTTTCTGGGATTGCCTTTGAGGCTACTTACGAAAAGGCGGGGCAACCTAAAAATCGCTCGCTGAATAATCAAGAAGCCAAATTCAAAAATTATTTGGGTGATAAAAATGGCTGGGCGGAGTTTGTAACTCCGCCCACTCGTTCATGCCAAGTTCAACAAGGCATGAACGAGTGGGCGGGATTACAAATCCCGCCCAGCATCACCTCTACCGATTCAACAACTTATCCACCAAATTAATCGGCAAAAGCAGGTAATAATTTCCTGACGAAGCCATGTAAGAAGCCTTTTCCTCAGCGTCTGCGCCAAAGCCAAAAAAGATGTCGCCACGCACCACACCTTTGATTGCCGAGCCGGTGTCTTGGGCAACCATCAGGCGCGTGTAAGTTTCTTTGTTGGCATCTTTTTTCTTCAAATTTGTTTCAAGCCAAATTGGAAAACCGTAGGGAATAATATCGCTATCAACCGCTAAAGAGCGCTCGGCAGTAAGTGGAACGCCTTGTCCACCAACAACATTTTCGCCGTCAGCAATTTTGAAAAAAGTGTAGGCAACGTTAGTATTCATGATCTCGTCAACTTTCTCCTGATTGCTCTCAAGATTCTCTTTCAACCATTTGCGCACTGTCGCAGCATTTAAGTTGTCGCGCATAAGCAAACCTTGATCGACCATATAATTTCCAACTCCGGTGAATGGCTGGTTGTTGCGACCGGCATAAGTGACGCGAATTTCTTTGCCGTCTGGCATTTTGACGCGGCCAGAGCCTTGAATATGCATGAAAAAAAGATCGACTTTATCATCAACATAAAGCAGCTCTAAGCCCTTGTCTTTCAAGGCTCCTTCCTCGATTTCTTTGCGGCTCAAATATGGATCAGAAGCAAGGTCTTTTGGCTTGGCATAAATTGGAAATTTGAAGCGCTCAGTCTTAGTTTTGCTGCCTTGCAGTGACGCTTCGTAATATCCAGTAAACAGCCCGGAAGAGCTGCCAAATCTGGTTTCAACCAAAAATGGACGGAACCAATTTTCGAAGAAATTTTTGGTTTGTTTTGCGCTCATACTTTTCACAATTTGCGCGATGTCGCAAACGTCGCGGAAATCATCGACAACTACATCACCAATCTGACCGCCCATTGAGCGGCTCTGCGCCATTTTTGAAAATTTATTGCAAGAGTGAATGAAGGATTGCAGCGCTTTTTTGTGATCGTCTTGCGCCCAGTTGTTTAGAGACTCGAAGCCAACTTCTTTAAGTTTTAAATTTCCTTTTCCTTTAATCACTGCTTTTTGGTTGAAGAGGCATGCTGAAAGAAGCAAGGCGCAGAGCAGTGCGGCGAATTTTGAAGAAAAACGAAACATGAATTTACGATTTAGAAAAGTGATTTAGAAAAAATTGTCGCGCGGAAAATTCTTTAAATTTCCTAAAAGCGAAAACTTAAATCTAAAATTTTTTTTCATGTCTCTTCAATGTGGAATCGTTGGTTTACCAAATGTCGGAAAATCAACTTTGTTTAACGCACTAACACAAACCGCTGCTGCACAAGCTGCAAATTATCCTTTCTGTACCATCGAACCAAATCTTGGTCGCGTTGATGTTCCTGATGAACGTATCGAAAAGTTAACAAAAATCGCCGGCTCACAAAAAATTATTCCAGCACAAATTGAATTTGTGGACATCGCCGGATTGGTGCGTGGAGCCAGCAAAGGCGAGGGTCTGGGCAATCAATTTCTTTCGCACATTCGCGAAGTTGACGCAATCATCAATGTTGTTCGTTGCTTTGAAGATGAAAATATCACCCACGTTGAAGGCGGTGTTGATCCACTGCGCGACATTGAATTAATTCAGCTCGAGCTGATTATTGCTGACATGGAAAGTTTAGAAAAACGCATTCCATCACTTGAGAAAAAAGCAAAACTAGAAAAAGAAATCGCCGCACAAGTTGAGATGGCGAAGCGCGTGCTTACTGTGCTTAAAGATGGTAAGGCCGCGCGTTTGGTTGAAATAAAATCAGCAGAAGATGAAAAAGTTTTGAAGAGTTTGCAGCTGATAACTTCCAAGCCGCAGCTTTTTGTTTGTAACTTGAAAGAGCACGAACTTGCCGGAAATAAATACTCACAACTTGTTGAAGAATTTGGCAAAAAAAATTCTTACCAAGTTTTGAAAATCTGCGCGCAAGTTGAAGCGGAAGTTTCTTCGCTGGAAAGTGCGGAAGAAAAACAAGAATTCCTCGAGTCGCTTGGACTCAAAGAAACCGGGCTTTCGCAGATTATTCGCAGTTCTTACAAATTACTTGAATTGATCACTTTCTTCACCGTTGGTCCAAAAGAATGTCATGCTTGGACGCTGAAAAAAGGCTCATCTGCACCAAAAGCCGCGGGAGCAATTCACACTGATTTTGAAAAAGGATTCATTCGCGCCGAGACAATTTCTTACGAAGATTACGTTGCGCTAAACGGCGAAGAAGGCGCGAAAAACGCAGGCAAATTGCGCTTAGAGGGAAAAGATTACATCACACAAGATGGTGATGTTTTTCATTTTAGATTTAATGTTTAAGTATGATGCCTCGAGCAACGTCCCCCGCGGGCAGGCTTCAAGGTGACATGAAATAATTTAAACGCATGACCAACAACTTTCAAAAAAAACTCCGCTCAATCATCCGCGTTGATCACGCCGGCGAGTTCGGCGCGAAGGTGATTTATGACGGACAAATCGCTGCGTTTAAGTTGAAGGGCGATCAAGAGAGCGTTAAGCTGGTTGAGTACATGAAAAAGCAAGAAGATGTCCATTTCGATTATTTCGACGCCTTGCTAAAAAAAGAAAAAGTGCGACCAACTATTATGCAGCCAGTGTGGAAAATTGGTGGATTTGCGCTTGGGTTTCTCACCGCATTTGCCGACAAAAAAGCGGCGATGACTTGCACCACCGCTGTTGAAGAAACAATTGACGAGCATTACCAATCACAGCTTGAAACGCTGAACGCCGAGGAAAATTTTTTAGGTGAAAATGAGCGTGGTGAAATCGCGGAATTGAAGAAGAAAATTGCGCAATTTCGTGATGAAGAACTTGAGCATCGCGACATTGGATATGAGCATCAAGCCGCAGATTTGAAGGGTTTTGCGCCGCTTTCGAAATTAATTAAACTTACGACTAAGTTTGCGATTTTGACCTCAAAAAAAATCTAATTTTAGCTCAATTTTTCTCTGATCTTTATCATTGAAGCGCAGGCATTTGCAGCAAAGCCACCCTTATCTTTTTGCTTTGGATCAGCTCTTACAATGGCCTGAGCTTCATTTTCGACAGTGAGAATTCCGTTGCCAATCGCTAATTTTTTCTTCAAAGAAAGTTTCATCAAGCCGCGCGCACTCTCGTTTGCAACGATGTCATAATGCGAAGTTTCGCCGCGAATCACGCAGCCTAGCGCAACGTAGCCAGCGTATTTTTCTGTTTCTTCAGCAAGGGCGATGACAGTTGGAATTTCTAAGGCTCCTGGCACTGTGATTGCTTCATAATCAAATCCCAATTCTTTGATTTTTTTGGTTGCGCCTTCAAGCAAAAGCGCGGAAATATGTTTGTAGAAATCAGCTTGGATGATCAGAATTTTTTTCATTTTTTTGGAAAATTTTTGTGTCGCTAAGGTGCGCTAAATCAGCCTAACTAACGATGATCAATATCTTCAATTTATTTTTATTTCTACTTGCTTGCTGGGTGCTTTTCATGTTGTCTTTTGGCGTTTTTTCTGTGCCCTACGTTTGCTTTGGATTAGTATCTTGCGTGCTTGTAGCTGTTATTTCAGCGAAGATTGGGTTGATTGAAAAAAACAGCGAATTGCTTTATCTGAGCTTTGGTTTTTACCGGCATTTTTTTAGCATTTTTGTGAAGAATTTTTCTGGCTCAATTGTCCTGATAATTGCCTTGGCTTTTGGTTCAAAAAAATTCCAGCCCACTTTGTGTAAAGCGGTGATTAAAAAGAAGTTTGATTTCAATCCCGCGCTTTTAATTGCCACAATAAACATGACTTGCGGCCTTTTATGTCTTGAAGCAAAAGACGATGACAGTGAGTTTGTAATCCATGCAATTGATGAAAAATTTTTTGACAAATTCGACTTGCAGAAAACTTGCTTAAGTTTGGAAGAAACTAACGACGATAAATTGGTCTAAAATGCGCAATGTTCAAAAAGAAATAGAAGAGTTAAAGCAAGAGCTGGCAAGGCATGACGAGGCTTATCACACTTTTGATGCGCCAATAATTTCTGACGAAAAATATGATGAATTGCGCAAGAAACTTGAAGCACTTCGCAGCGAATTTCCGCAATTTTTTGAGCAAGAAAAAATTGAAAAAGTTGGCGCAAAAACTCTCGATATTTTCTCCAAGATAAAACACAGCAAACCAATGCTGTCGCTGTCTAACGGCTTTGATTCGCAAGATATTCATGACTTTGCTGCGCGCGTAAATCGCTTTCTTGGCTTTGATAAAAAAACAGAAAATGACGATTTGTTCAGCTTTGAAAAACAGCAAAATATCGAATTTTTTTGCGAGACAAAAATTGACGGATTGTCTTTTTGTGCACGTTATGAAAACGGCAAACTGGTCTATGTAGCAACGCGCGGCGATGGTTTTGAAGGTGAAGATGTCACGCAAAATGCAAGAACGGTTAGCAATTTTGTCACACAAATTCGCAGCGCAAATCCACCAAAAGTTTTTGAAATTCGCGGTGAGATTTACATGGGAAAAAAAGATTTCGATTTGCTCAATAAATACCAAGAAGAGCAGGGTGCAAAAATTTTTGCTAACCCTCGCAACGCAGCAGCTGGTTCGCTTCGTCAGCTTGATGCTGAAATTACCGCCGGCAGAAAATTGCGTTATTTTGCTTATGGCGTTGGTGAAGTTTCCGCTGATTTTATTTGCACTTCACAAGCACAACTTCACCAAAAATTACAAGAATTTGGATTTTCATGCGAACCTAATTCCAAGCTTTGCGCCAACGTAGAAGAGGTTCTAACGCATTACGAAAAAATCTCGACACAGCGCTATCAACTCGATTACGACTTAGATGGCATGGTTTACAAAGTTAATGACTTTGCGCTGCAAGAACGTTTGGGTTATGTTGCGCGCAGTCCGCGTTTTGCCATTGCTCATAAATTTCCTGCGCAAAAAGCGATGACAGAAATCAAAAATATCATCATTCAAGTTGGAAGAACCGGCGCCTTAACACCAGTTGCCGAGCTTCAACCAGTCAACATTGGCGGCGTTATGGTGGCGCGTGCAACGTTACATAATTGCGAAGAAATTGAGCGAAAAGATATTCGAATTGCTGATGTTGTGATGGTTCAACGTGCTGGCGACGTGATTCCGCAGGTTGTGGAAGTTGATTTAACTAAGCGCCAAAGCAATGCGCAGAAATTTATTTTTCCAAAAAATTGTCCAGTTTGCGGCGGAGAAGTCGGTAAAAGTCAGGATGATGATGTGGTGCTGCGCTGCTTAAATGGTATGGCTTGCGACGCGCAGCTAAAAGAAACAATTAAGCATTTTGTTTCAAAGGATGCCTTTGATATTACTGGTCTTGGTAAAAAGCAGATCGAAAACTTTTTTGCCGAAGGGCGTATCAAAAATTTTGCCGATATTTTTAAACTGGAAGAAGCGGAAAAAAACTCAGATAACCCTTTACTCTCTAAGCTTGGTTGGGGAGAGAAGTCGGTTGAAAATCTCTTTTTTGCCATCAACTCTAAACGAAAAATTTCCCTCGAAAAATTCATCTACGCAATTGGCATCAGACATGTTGGCGAAAGCACTGCTAAGCTCTTAGCGCAGCATTTTATCTCTTACGAAAATTTTAAAAATTCGATGCTAAGTCTCGTAAAGCTTGATTTACAAGGCTTGGCGCAGAATCAAACTTACGTCGATTTTGTTGCACTTGACGGAATTGGCGAAAAAATGGCGCAGGCAATTTTAGATTATTTTCGCGATGAAAAAAGTTTGGCGATGTTTTTAGATCTCGAGCCGTGCCTAGAAATTCAAGACTGCGTGCCAAAAATCTTCGACTCAGAATTTGCCGGAAAGTCAATAATTTTTACCGGAAGTTTAGACAAAATGACGCGCGCTGAAGCGAAGAAAAAAGCGGAAGATTTAGGCATGAAAGTTGTTGGTTCGATTTCTGCCAAAACCGATTTCGTTGTTGTGGGCGATGATGCTGGATCTAAGCTGAAAAAGGCTCAAGAGTTGGGCCTAAAAATTTTAAATGAGGAAGAATGGGAAAGAATTTGGCGCAAAAATTAGCGATTACTTTTATTCGCTTTTACCAGCTTGTACTCTCGCCATTGCTGGGCTGGCACAAATGCCGCTTTCTGCCTTCTTGCTCTCAATACACAATTGAAGCCATTGAGAAAAAAGGTTTGATAAAAGGTTTCTTTCTTGGAATTTGTCGCATCGCAAAATGCAATCCCATTTCAAAAAAATCTGGCTTCGATCCAGTTAAATAGAGCCTTTACAAATTTTAATGTTGCGAGTCTTCCTCATCATCATCGCGGTTTTTTTTAGCTCGCCAGAAACTGTTTTTGCCCTGGAAGATGCTGCGGCAAAAATTGATGTTGAATCGCTTGGTTTAGACAATGTTGATGAAAAAAAAGTTGTTGAAGTAAAGTCAGAAGAAGCATCGCAAAGCCAACAAACAGAAGCCTCTCCGGTGATTAAGGTTATCTCAGCAATTCCAGGTAAGGTGCAAAATATAGTCAGTGAAAAGATTGCCCCGCTGATTAATAAAACGCCAAAACCGCCAGCTGTTGCGCCGCAAATAAAGCAAAAAAAAGCAGTTGCCAAACCAGCTAAGAAGCCAGTTAAAAAGCGCGTTGCGAAGAAAAGGAAAACGACAAAAAAAGCTACAAAAGTTCCAGAAATTTCTTACGAAGAAATGCAAAAAAGTTTGGAAGAGTTGCGCGAAAAATATCTGCAGAAGGCTAAGAAATATGACAATCTTGACGCAGAAAGCTCTGATGAAGATTTCTTACAAGACGACGAAATTGCCATGCCGCAAAGAAAAAATTTAAATCCCTTTATTACCGACGAGGCGCCAGCTGTGCCGCTTTTGAATAATTATCGCACTTCAGATAATTTGCATATTCCACTTGAAATGACGATGCGCCAAAAAGTCGAAATTTTGTTTGGCTCTATCACCTATGGCAACTACGCAGAAAGTATCGAAAATTTCAATGCTGCCTACAAAAACGTTGAAAATCCCAATGTCACAAATCCAGAAGGTGATACGCTTTTGACCTATTCAATCTTGCTTCGCCGCTATCCAATGATTGCTGCAATAATTGCTAAGGGGGCAGATTTAGAAATGCCAAACGCGCTTGGCTACAATCCAGCGACAATCGCAATTGAAATGCGTGACTTTAAAGCTTTCGAGATGTTGGTAAATAATGACTTGAACTTAGATTATCGTGATGTCCTTGGACAAACCTACCTGATGTATGCGGCGCGCGCTGGCTTTTTACCTGCGGTTGAAATGCTGATTTCACGTGGTGTTGACGCAAATGAGATGAGTAATGACGGGGCAACGGCTTTGACTTTTGCTTATCGTTATAAACAAGAAGTGGTGGCAAAATTTTTATTAAAAAGCGGAGCAAAACCGTGGATTGAAAAACCTTATGAGCCAGACGAGCAATCTCTAATAAAAGAATTGGAAAATCGTTGGAAATAAATTTTTTCATCACAGAAACACGCTAAAATTCTTTTCAAAATTCTTTCCAAAAAAAATCACTAATGATCGCAAAGATTATACCACTCAAGCTCTTGAAAGCAAAGGCTGCAAGACAGTTTTTGCTTCTGGGAATTATTGCATTTTTAGCGCAAGCAATTTTTAGCGCTAACAGTTTGCGTGCCCAGATGTCTAAGCTCTATGGCACTGACGATGACGCGCTTGACATCACTTCTTTGATGTCTGCTGTTTCGAATAATGACGCGGTTGGTGTTGGCTTTTTTAGCAAAGCCGGCAGTGCTTTGGTAAATAAGCAAAACATCGGCGGTGCTACGGCTTTACACATTGCGGCTCGTGAAGCAAATTTAGAAATTGTAAAAATTCTTGTTCAAAACGGCGCCGA
>JBIKKP010000021.1:0-27377 GCA_044360285.1 Rickettsiales bacterium | reverse complement strand
CTGATTTGCTATCTTGGCCTGAGTTTTTTTAACCAACATTTGCACGCAATTTCTCATCACGATTCAAGTGATTCTTTCAGCCTGCATTTGCACGGAATGCTGATTGCTTATGCCATTGCCGCGGTTTTGATTTTGGTTTTTGTGGGAAAAATTATTCGCAATTTGGCGGAAAAGAATCGCGACATAATTTTGCTGCAAAATGAAGTTCTAAAAAAACAGCAACTTGCTGAAATGGGCATATTTACTAGCTTGGCAGCCCATGAGTTAAGCACTCCGCTTACAACAATTGCCATGCTTTTGGATAATTTAAAAAAGCAAAACCTTGCGAGGGAAGTTGCAGGCGAGCTTGATTTAGTAAGCTCGCAAGCCTTCCGCTGCAAAGAAATTATCAATAAAATTCTTTCAACTTCGCAAAACCAAAGACCGAAGCAGGCCTTGCCAATAAAGGCTAAAAAGGCTTTTGATAATTTGGTTTTGGAATGGAAAAATCTGCGTAATCCGAAAAATCTAGACTATAAAATCAGCGGCGATTTTGACCAAAGAATCGTTTTTTACGATTTGCTTTCACAGGCACTTTTTAACATTTTTGATAACGCTCTGGAAGCTTCTCCTGGCTTTGTTGGCATCGATATCAAAATCTCAGCGCCAGAAATTTTAATCGAAGTTTCTGATCATGGTTGCGGCTTTAGCGAAGAGGTTTTGCAAAAAATTGGTCGTCCAAATTTAAGCACAAAAAACAGCAGCGGCGTTGGATTATTTTTGGCAATAAACATCATTGAAAAATCGGGCGGAAAACTTGCTGCAACCAATCAGCAAAAGGGCGCGCTTGTGCAAATCAGTTTAAAATTATGAACAGCTACAAAGCGATTTTAATTGTCGAAGATGACAAATTGCTGCTTGCCACAATGGCAAAATCTTTTGCCAATCTGGGTTTCGTTGTTGCAACAGCTTCAAGCAAAGTTGAGGCGGAAGCGGCACTAAAAAAAATTCACCCAACCCATGCCTTGCTTGATCTTAAAATTGGTGAAGATTTTGGACTTTCTTTGATTTCACTGCTGAAGAATTTTGACGCAAATATCAAAATTGTTGTTCTAACTGGTTATGCCAGCATCAGCACAACTATTGAGGCAATTAAGCTTGGAGCCTGTTATTATCTGTCTAAGCCAGCAATGATTGACGACATAATTTTAGCTTTTGATGGTGAAAATTTTGCAAAAAAAGAGCCTAAAATTGGTAAAAAAACCTCGATAAAAAATGTTGAGTGGGAGCATATCAACAAAGTTCTAAGTGAGTTTGGCTTTAACATTTCCAAGGCCGCACGAGTTTTAGGAATGCATCGAAAAACCTTGGCGCGCAAGCTGCAAAAACGCGTAATAAAATAAATTTATGATCATCATTAGCTTCTCATTTTTTTTACTGCTTTTTATCGCCTTGGGCGCTCTCAGTTCGCTGAAAAGCAAAAAAACTACTGCTGACTATCTTCTTGCCAGCCGCGGCGAAAAAAACTGGATGATTGCGCTGGCGGCCGTTGCTACCAACAATTCTGGCTACATGTTTATTGGCATGATTGGCTACACTTACCTGAAAGGAATTTCTGTTTTTTGGATTATGCTTTGCGTGCTGATTGGCGATTTTTGTGCCTCACTTTTTGTTTACAAAAAACTGCGCATCGCTTCCGAAAAACTTCACGCGCTCAGCTTTTGCGAAACGCTCAGCAAATGGAGTGGCTCGGAGTATAAAATTTTTCGTAAAATTTCTGCCGCAATTCTGATTCTTTTTTTAAGCACTTATGCTGCAGCCCAGCTTCACGCCGGCGGCAAAGCAATTCACGTTCTTTTCAACGTTGATTACGCAATTGGCTCAATTATTGGCGGAATTGTTGTGCTGATTTATTGCTCTTTTGGCGGCATTCGCGCCTCAATTTGGACGAATACTCTGCAATCCTTCGTGATGATTATTTCGATGGGTATTTTGTTTTTTTCTGCTTTGCACGAAGTTGGTGGCTTTGCTGCTTTTATTGCCGCTTTGCAAAATATCTCGCCTGAATTTGTTTCGCTTTTTCCAAGTGACTTGATTGGAAACAAGGGTTTGGGCTTGCTGTTATTTATCTTTGGTTGGTTTTTTGGCGGTTTTGGAATTATTGGTCAGCCCCATATTATGACCAGCTTCATGGCCGTAGCAAAACCGCAAGACATCAAGGAAATACGTCTTTGCTACTACACTTGGTATGTGGCGTTTTTTGCCTTAACTATTGGAACCGGTTTAGCGGCGCGACTGCTGATTCCATTTGATGCTGGGTTTGACCCAGAATTGGCTTTGCCAATGATTTCCAACCGACTTTTGCCAGATTTTTTAATTGGCCTGATTTTGGCTGGATTATTCTCTGCAACAATGTCAACGGCCGACTCACAAATTCTAAGCTGCAGCGCTGCGCTAACCAACGATTTGCTTGCTGGAAAACGGGTTGGATATTTGGCAACAAAAGGCTATACGGTTGCTATTTCAACCGTCGTAATTGCAATTGCCGTTGCCAATAACCAAAGTGTTTTTTCTTTAGTGATGATTTCTTGGCTGGCGCTTGCTTGTTGTTTTACTCCAATCGTTATCATCTTTTCTTTGGGCAAAAAAATGTCGCAAAAAATGGCCATCACTTCAATGTTTTCTGGCTTTCTGGTGATGATGCTGTGGCGTTATCTTGGGCTTGGGGAAATAGTTTACGAAGCAGCCCCTGGTATCTTAGCTGGAATTGCGCCTTATTTTTTTCACAGCCTGAGCAAAAAAATTCGCACTAAAATTTAGTAAATCTTTTCATGCAAAACGATAATATCCGCAAAGAACTATTCAACTTAGAAGCAGAGCAGGCGGTGCTTGGAACGATTCTTTTGAATAACGAATATCTCAATCGTGTGTCAGAATTTTTGCGCCTCGAACATTTCTACGAGCCGGCGCATCAAAAAATTTTCACGCAGATTTTACACAATATCGAAAAAGTTGGCATCGTTGCCAACCAAATAACGCTGAAGCAGTTTTTTGAATCCGAGCCTTCTATCAAAGCAATTGGCGGCGCGCTCTATCTGCAGACTTTGCTTGGTAGCGCTTCTTCAATCATCGATATTTCTCATTATGGCCGCCTCATCCAAGATTTGGCGCTAAAACGCGAGCTGGTGATGGTTGGCGAAGATATTGTTAATCGTGCCTATAAGGTTGAAGAAAAGACCTCTGGCGAAGAGCAAATAGAGTTTGCCGAGGCAACGCTTTTTAAACTTACCGAAGATGGCAGCGGTAAAAGCGATTTTCGCCCAATTTCCTTTTCGCTGAAAGAAACCATCGACAAAACGACGCTGGCCAGACAGCGCGACAGCCACATCAGCGGCGTTTCAACCGGCCTTGCCGATCTCGATAAAATTTTAAGCGGTTTACAAGAATCTGATCTCGTCATTTTGGCCGGAAGGCCGTCAATGGGGAAAGCCCAGCCACTTGATGCTAAAGTTTTAACAGCGTCGGGATGGAAAAAAATGGGCGAATTAAAAATTGGTGAAGGGCTTGCATCCTTTGATGGCGGGCCTTCGCAAGTTTCTGGAATTTTTCCGCAAGGAGAAAAACAAATTTATCGTATCACTTTTTCAGACGGACGCTCAACCGAATGTTGCGCCGAGCACTTATGGAAAGTGAATTATCGCAACTGGTTGGAACCAAAAATTATTTCGACAAAAAAAATTATCGAAATGCTTGAGCGTAAGCGTTATCAAGGTCGCCTGTGGCTTGATTTGGCAAGTGGAGATTTCGGTCATCATGAAAAACTACCTCTCGATCCATGGCTTCTTGGTGCTTTGCTTGGAGATGCTAAACTTTCTGGCGGTTCGATAATTTTTACTACCGCAAGCAACGAAATGCTGTCACGTTTTTCTGCGCGAAGTGGTGTAAATTATGCGTTAAACCATGCTGGGAAATATGATTATCGCATCGTGCAAGCTGCAGGCCATCATCGCAAAGGTTTGGCCACTGTTGCGCCAAATCCACTTAAAGAAGCGATTAAAAATCTTGGTTTATTTGGCTTAAATAGCTCAGAAAAGTTCATCCCAGAAAATTACATGAGCGCCAATCGTCAGGTCCGCCTAGAGCTTCTCCAGGGCTTAATTGACACTGATGGATGGGTAGAAAAATTTGGCGCAGTTAGATTCTGTTCAAGCAGTGAAAAACTGGCAACACAAGTAGTTGAATTAGCGCGCTCGCTTGGCGGGATTGCTACGATAAAAGAGAAAAAAACTTCTTTCAATTATAAGGGTGAAAATCGTATTGGTTTGTTGAGCTATGTGGTAAATATTTCACATCCAGATCCCGCTTCTTTAATGACTTTAAGTCATAAAAAAAATCGTCTTTTAGCGGGAAGGGTGAGGCAAAAACGCCTAACAATTTCTGGCATTGAAGCGACAAGAAAAGAGCAGGCACAATGTATTTCCGTGACACACCCAAGCCACCTCTACGTTACCGATAACTACATCGTTACTCACAACACAGCCCTGGGAATCAACATCGCGGTTAATGCCTGCAAGTTTTTGAATCGCGATGTTGAAAATACGAAAGACAAAAAAGCGGTAGGATTTTTCTCACTGGAAATGTCTTCTGGCCAGCTTGCATCAAGGATTCTTTCGATGGAGTGCAGCATCAACGCCACAAAATTCCGCACCGGCCAACTTAATTCACATGAGTGGGAAGTAATTGCCATGCGTTCGGCAGAAATTTCTAAAATGCCATTTTTTATCGACGACACGCCGGCACTTTCAATTTCAGCAATTCGAACCAGAGCGCGCCGTATGATTCGTAAAAACAATCTTGCACTTTTGGTTGTCGATTACCTGCAGCTCATCCGCGGCGTTTCTACGCGTTCAAGCGACAGTCGCGTGCAGGAAGTTTCAGAAATTACACAAGGTTTAAAAGCAATTGCCAAAGAATTTAACATTCCAGTTCTTGCTCTTTCGCAACTTTCACGCGCCGTTGAACAGCGCGAAGACAAGCGTCCACAACTCTCTGATTTGCGTGAATCGGGATCAATTGAGCAAGATGCTGACGTGGTTGCCTTCATCTATCGCGACAGCTATTACGTTGAGCGCGGACGTCCGCAAGAAAGCGAAGTAGAAAAATTCAATGCTTGGAAGCAGCGCATGCAGCAAGTTTCGCATAAGGCAGAAGTCATCATTGCTAAACAACGTAATGGTCCAGTTGGCAGCGTTGAATTGTTCTTTGATGCAGAATTTACGCGCTTTGGCAATTTAGATCCGCATCACACCGCATGAGAATTTTAGGCATCGAAACTTCCTGCGATGAAACTGCGGTAGCAATTGTTGACGAGCAAAAAAACATTTTGTCTCACGTCATAAATTCGCAAATTAAGCTGCATGAAAAATTTGGCGGAGTTGTTCCAGAGCTTGCTGCGCGCGGTCATGTTGAAGTGATTGATCAATTGATTTTACGTGCTTTGGATGATGCAAAATTAACTTTTGCAGAAATTGATGCTTTTGCCGCAACCTCTGGCCCAGGCTTAATTGGTGGTGTTTTGATTGGAATGATGGCAGCAAAAACTTTGGCCTCAATTTATCAAAAACCTTTTTTGGCAATAAACCATCTTGAGGCGCACGCCCTAACCGCAAGGCTGTGCGGCGATTTAGAATTTCCCTATTTGCTTTTATTAATTTCTGGCGGTCATTGCCAAATCTTGTTAGCGCGCTTCGTGGGTGATTACAAAAAACTTGGCGAAACCCTCGATGATGCCCTTGGTGAAGCTTTCGATAAAGTAGCGCAGATGCTTGATTTACCTTATCCGGGCGGACCTGCGGTTGAAAAATTAGCGCGACTTGGTGATGCCAATCGGTTCAAATTTTCTAAGCCTTTGCTTGAGTCGAAAGACGAAAAACATCTGTGCAATTTTTCGTTCTCTGGCTTGAAAACAGCAGTGCGCCGTGAGATTGAAAAATTAATTGGTGAAGAATTTTCGCATCTCACTTCGCCAAAAAAAGTGACGCAAAAAGATAAAGAAGATATCTGCGCATCCTTTCAAAACGTGGTTTGCCAGGTTTTAATTGACCGGCTGGAAAATGTTTTAGGAAAAGAAAATTCCGCAAAAAAATTGGTCATCGCTGGTGGCGTTGCCGCAAACCGCTACATTTTTTCCGCCCTGCAAAATTGGTCGAAGAATCGTGATTTAGAAGTAATCGCCCCACCAATTGCCCTTTGTACCGATAACGCCGCAATGGTTGCCTGGAGCGGCGTTGAGAAGCTTCGTTTGGGTAAAAAAGATGAACTAAACTTCAAAGCAAAAGCGCGCTGGGAGTTGGATAGCCCAACCTCGTCATTCTTGAAGCCGTAGGCTTCGAGAATCTCGTCCTGAGATCCTCGATGCTGACGCGTCAAGGATGACGGGCTTAATGTTTAAACAGCAACCAATCGCAAATCATTCAAATAAAGCACCGCACCAGAAATATTTTTCTGCGGATAAATTTCTTGTAGAGCTGATTTATATTTTTCCAGTTGCAGCACATATTGCTGCAAAAGCTCATTTGGCGTGCTCTCATCCGATTTATAATCAATCACCAAAACCTCATTTTCTTTCTCAACAAGCAGATCAATTCGCAGCAATTTTTCTTTTGCAGCGATCTCAATTTCAAAGTGACAGAGGTTAGAAAATAATTCTTCAAACAAGTCGGAAGCAAGGAATTGCAAGGCTAGGGCGCTGATTTGGTTTTTTTCTGTTTCGCTTAAAAGCGATTCTTTTTCGATGATTTTTTGCGCTAAATTTTGCAGCCAGCTTTTTTCTCTGTTAGAATTTTTACCAAAAATTTCGAGAATTTTATGAATTAATTTTCCCCGAATTTGCGCTTTATTGATTTGGTTTTCAAAGCCTGAATCTGTTGGTTGAAACGCAGCTAATAAATCGATTTCTGTTGCAACTTTTTCTGCAGTTTTTTGTTCTATTTTTTCTGGGGCAACTTCCATCAAAAACGCCTCAGCATTAAAGGAATTTGGCAGAGAATTTTTAACAATTTCAAACCAACTTTTTGCATCTTTTGATTTGCCAAAACCGGCAATGTATAGTTCATCTTCAGCGCGCGTCATTGCAACGTAGAGTAAGCGCAAATACTCATCTTCAACTTCTTTAGCGCGTTGTTTTTTGTGATTTTTTACAAAGAAATTTTCCTGCGCTTTTGTTTGGCACCAAAGCGGAATTTTTTCTTCAGCGAAATCAAAAAATAAAATTTCATCTTTTAGACTTGGCAATTTGTTGAAGTCGTAAGCGCAGTCTGGAATCAAAACCACGGGGGCTTGCAAACCTTTTGCTGAGTGAATTGTGCTGATTTTTACGCAATTTTTATTGTCAGCGGAAAGTGAAATTTCTGGATCAACTTTTGCAATGAAGCTTAAAAATTTTGATAAATCTTTGGAAAAATTTGCGCAGAAATTTTGCACAAAAATGAGAAATTTGTCCGCTATTTCCAAAGCCTCAGAGCCAAATTCTAAAACCAGTTTTTTTTGCAAACCTTCGCTGGAAAGCAGAAAATAAAAAAACTCAAAAGCGTTTAATTCCTTTGCCGCTTTGCCAATTTTTTCTAGCTGATTTTTGATTTTAACAAATTTTGTAAAATCCTGTAAAACGTTGAAAATACTGGTTTGTTCTTCGTTTTTCTTTGCACAGATTTCGAGTAAATCTTCTTCGCTTAAGCTAAAAAAAACTGATTTTAGTAAGCAGGCTAAATTAAAGTCATCTTGCGGCAGAGTGGCAAATTTAGCGGCTGCAAGCAAATCGCAGGTCAATAAATTTCCGCTCAAACTTGTTTTAGATGGATCACAAAAAGGAATGTTTTTGTTAAGCAGTTCTTGATGTAAAAATTGTGCAAAACCATTTTTTCTGGTGCGCAGCAAAATCATAAAATCGCCATATTCCACGGGCCTTGCGCGTTTAGTCAAAATTCGTTTTTCACCAACCCAAGTTGCAATTTTTACGGCAACATTTTGCGCCATAATTTGCGCTTCTTTTTGCTCTTCGTCGAGCTCAAAACTAAATTCCCATTGATAATTTTTTTCGCCTTTTTTCTCGCGTTCAAACTTGATTTGCGGCCAGATTTCAAATTTTCCAATTCCTTGGCGAATTGCGTTGTGATGCTTGAAGGGCGCGGCTTTGCTGATTGCTTCGCTTCGTTCTTTTGGTAAAAAAACCGCATCAACTGCGGCAAGAATTTCAGGTAAAGATCGAAAAGAATTATTCAGTTCGATTTTTTTTATTTTTCCGTCACTGCGATTTTGAAATTCATCAAAAACTTCTGCACTTATATTTGGCTGCGCACCTTGAAAAGAGTAGATTGACTGCTTTTCGTCACCAACGACAAAAATGCTGCGTTTTTTTTCGTCAGCGCGTTGATCGAAAGCAAAATCTTCGCACAGAGCCTTGATAATAGACCATTGGCGATGGTTTGTGTCTTGCGACTCGTCAATTAAAATATGATCAAAACTTCCATCCATTTTCATTTTCACAAAGTGTGAAAAATCTGGGCTAGCCAACAATGCGTTGGTGTGAATTATAAGATCGTTGTAATCCAAAAAAGAATTTTGCCGTTTTAACTCTTCATATTTTTCCAAAATACGGTCAATAAAACGTAGCAAAAGCGCGGTGTTTTGAGCGATTTTAAGCGACTTAAATTTGTCGTCGAATTTGCTTAAGATGAGTGATGAATCGTTGACTATCGAGCCTAGAACAAAGCTGTCGTTGATCTCTTTGTTAAAAGCGTATGGTTCATTTTCTTTGGTGAAAAAAAGTTTTTTTAATTGAGAAAAACTTTCTAACTGTAGCTTGTTGTTTATAATTAATTTTAGTTGGCTGCTTAATTTTATATTTCCTTTGAGCTTGCTGTTTTCTAGCTCTGCTGCAAGTTCCGATAATTTCTTAAGATCAATTTCTTGCAGAAAATCTTCAAAAATTTCCTCGGCCTTTTGACTTTCTTGCAGCGAAAAATTTTCAAAAATTTTATTAATTACGCCATCAATTCCAAAAAACTTTTCGCGTAAAAAAATTAAATCCTCTTTTTTAGCCAAAAGCTTTGAAAGCACGTCTAGCAAGGATTTATCGCTGATTATTCCACCGATTTCAAAAATAATTTTTCTTAGTTTTTCGTCTTTTTGCGCATTTTTTAGCACTTCCTTTTGCGCTTGTTTAAGCAGCAGTTTTTCTTGATTGCCTTCGATGAGATTAAAATTGGGCTTAACTTTTGCTTCGAGCGGAAAAATCTTGATCAGGCTTTGGCAAAAAGAGTGAATTGTTTGGATCTTGATCTTGGCATCGGAATCAAGGGTTTTGACCAGTAAGCTGCGCGTTTTTTCTTTTCTGTTTTTTGAGGGTGTTAAGTCATCGAGCGCTTTTAGCCTTTGTTCTAGTTCTTCGTCACTACATAAAACTAACTCACTTAATTTCGAATTAATGCGACTTTGCATTTCGCTAGCGCCGGCTTTAGTGTAGGTTAGGCAGAGAATTTTGTTAGGTAAGACATCATCAAGCAGCAGTCGTAAAATGCGGTTAGTAAGGATTGTGGTTTTGCCTGATCCAGCTGAAGCAAAAATCCACGAGGAGAGCGCGGGGTCGATGGCTTGATTTGTGGCGTTAGTCAATCGACCTCCAACTTACTGGGCAGTGCCTGCAGGAGCTTGTGGTGCAACAGTTTTTTGTTGAAGTACTGCACGATATCTTTCGACGCTGGCGTTATGTTCTTGCAGCGTTACCGAGAAAACGTGATCACCATTGCCGCTTGCAACA
Organism: Rickettsiales bacterium; assembly: GCA_044360285.1. Classification (GTDB taxonomy): domain Bacteria; phylum Pseudomonadota; class Alphaproteobacteria; order Rickettsiales; family UBA1997; genus UBA2645. Next base: position 17,581 of record JBIKKP010000021.1, on the reverse strand, counting down.
AAGAAAAGATAATCAGTCTTAATTGGGTTAAGTACCGCTTTAATTGAGGCCAGGCCAGGATTGCAAATTGGGCTTGGCGGCAAGCCGTAAATGTAATAAGTATTGAAAGGTGAATTGTTTTGGATGTCGCTCATGCGAATTGGTCTTTCCAGCGATTTATCACCTTTGGTAAAGGAATAGATAATTGTTGGATCTGACTGCAGCTTCATTCTTTTATTCAAACGGTTGATGAAAACCGAGGCAACTTTTGGTCTTTCACTTGGAAGGCCGGTTTCTTTTTCAACGATAGAAGCAAGGATGATCGCTTGTTCTTTGGTTTTAACTGGAATTGACATGTCACGCGTTTCCCAAAGTTCGTCGATAGCTTTTTTCATCGCGTCTTGCATGCGTTTGGCGATGCTGAATTTGGTGTCGTTGTAAGAATAGAAATAAGTTTCTGGAAGAAGGGCGCCCTCTTTTAAACCCTGTGGAACATCACCAATCAGGCCATTTGCTTTAGCAAGAATGCTTAAGGCACTGTGCGTTGAAAGACCTTCAGCGATAGTAATTTTGCGGAAGAAGATGTTTCCGCGCACCATTTTGTGAAGAATTTTATAGTAAGAGATGTTCTTTTCAAAAAAGTACTCGCCGTAACGAACTTTTGGATCGATGCCTTTAATTAACTGACCAATATAAAGAAAGGCAGTCGGACTTTTGATGATTTTTTCTTCGTGAAGCTTCTCAACAACCTGACGCAAAGTCATACCGCTTTCAATAAGAAATCTTTTATCTTCGCGATGATAAGAGTTTGGCGCGTTGAAATACATGATCATACCAAGCAACAAGGCTAGGTAGCAAATCACGATTACAGAGAAAGTTGCGCAGGCTGAGAGAATTTTATGCTTCATTTAGCCAAACCTAAATTCTTTTTAAAACTAGGCAGGCATTGGTTCCGCCAAATCCGAAAGAATTCGACATTACGATGTCAATCTTTCTGTTTTTTGCCACTTTTGCAACGAGGTCAATATCACAACCTTCAGAAGGATTTTCTAAATTCAATGTTGGTGGAGCAACATTGTCACGAATTGCTAAAATTGAGAAAATTGCTTCAATAGCCCCCGCTGCACCAAGCAAGTGGCCGGTTGCAGATTTTGTTGAAGACATTGACAAGTTGTAAGAGTGATCGCCAAAAACTTTTTTTATTGCACCAACTTCAATCTCGTCACCAAGTGGAGTTGAGGTTCCATGCGCGTTTATGTAGTCAACTGACTCATGATTTAATTTGGCATGTTTTAGCGCCAAATTCATCGCATAAGTTGAACCACGGCCAGAAGTTTCTGGAGCGGTAATGTGATAAGCATCGCCCGAAAGCCCATAGCCAGCAACTTCAGCATAGATTTTTGCACCGCGTTTTTTGGCATGTTCATATTCTTCAAGAACTAAAACGCCGGCACCTTCACCCATCACAAAGCCATCACGATCTTTGTCCCAAGGTCTTGAACCAGCGGTTGGATTATCATTGAATGCAGTTGAAAGCGCGCGCAAAGCGGAAAATCCGCCAATACCAGATTCGCAAATTGCCGATTCAGCGCCGCCAGCAATCATTACGTCGACATCACCATATTCTATCATACGCGCAGAATCGCCAATGGCGTGAGATCCCGAGGCGCAAGCTGTGACAACGGCATGGTTTGGACCCATATAGCCGTGCTTGATTGAAATTTGTCCTGAAGCAAGGTTGATTAAGCTTGATGGGATGAAGAATGGAGTGATTTTTTTAACACCGCGTTCTTTGATTGTGATGACAGTTTTTTCAATTGCTGGAAGTCCGCCTATGCCTGAACCCATCATGATTCCGGTGCGATATTTTTGTTCGTCTGTTTCAGCTTTCCAGCCAGAATCAGCAATCGCTTGATCAGCAGCAGCGATGGCAAAATGAATGAAGCGATCCGTCTTTTTTTGTTCTTTTTGATCGACATATTTGTCGATGTCGAGCTCGTCAACGCCAGTTCCATAGGCAACTTCGCCAGCAATTTTGCACGGGCATTCGTCAGCATTAAAAATGCTGATTTTTCTGATTCCTGATTCGGAGTTAATTAATTTTTTCCAGCTGCTTTCGATATTTGCTGACAAAGGCGTGACAGCGCCAATGCCGGTTACGACAACTCTTCTTTTTTGCGTCATTTTTTGGAGAAATTATTGAAATATAGGTGAGGGAACTAAGTCGAAAAAAAATTATTTTTAAGTTTTTATCTTGCCAGTTTTATTAGCAGAAGCGCCAGGCAACAAAGGTTGCGCATGATTCTTAATTTGCTTTTGCCAATTTTTTTCCCGTAATCGTAAGCAATATCAATTTCGTCGGCACGAAAATTTTTTAGACGCGATAGTTTTATGAGAAGTTCGCAAGTATATGTGAACTCTACCTCGGTGATGAACTTGCTTTTTTCTTTGGCAAAAAGTTCCTGCAATTTTTTTGCACGATAAATGCGATAGCCGCTGGTGTAATCTTGCAAAGCCTCGCCAGAAATTTTTTTAATGGGAAAAAGTTTCTGTAAAAGTATGGAAGTTGATTTGCTGATGAATCTTCGGTGTATGGGAAAATCTGCCATTACGCTATTTTTACAGAAGCGGGAAGCGACAAGAAAATCGAGATTATTTTTTTCAAAACCTTCAATCATTTCAACGATTTGCTTTGGATTATGCGTGTTGTCAGCATCAAGCGAAATGATTAAATCTTGTTGGTTAGAATTTTTAATAACCTCTTCAAAGAGCCTTTTATAGGCCCTTCCAAGGCCGCGTTCATTTTTTATTGGCAGAATTTTTACTGCAAAATTTTTTAGAATTTCTGGCGAATTATCTAATCCACCGTCAAGGCAGGCTAAAATCTCAAAATCACGTTTTAGGCTTTGCATTTCCTGGCTTAAGCTTGGTAGAAAGCCGCGTAAATTTTGTGCTTCGTTGAAGGCGCAAAAGATTATTTTTATCATCAAAAAATTAGTTTTAAGTGAGGCTGTGACGCTAATTTGCGCGCCTTAATTTTTGCAAATGGATTTCAAAGTCAGAAAAGAACAATTCGATTTAGTCATAATTGGCGCTGGTGGAGCCGGTTTGATGGCGGCAATTTCCGCTGCAAATTCTGGCGCCAAAAAAATTGCCATAATCAGTAAAGTTCATCCCAGCTCAAGCCACACGGTTGCTGCGAAAGGTGGAATTAATGCCGCACTTGAAAATGTTGGTGCAGATGATTGGAAGTGGCACGCTTATGACACACTTAAAGGTGGAGATTTTTTAGCCGATGCTGATGCGGTTGAAATTTTATGCTCGCAAGCGCCAGCAGCAGTGCGCGCTTTGGAAAAATTTGGTGTAGTTTTTTCACGAAATGCTGATGGAAAAATTTCTCAGCGTGCTTATGGCGGCCAAACAACTGATTTTGGCCAAGGCTCAATTGCTCACCGCGCCTGTTATTCTAAAGACAAAACCGGTCACGCAATTTTGCATTCGCTGCACGAGCAAGTGCTAAAAATTGGCGTAAAAGTTTTCAGCGAAATCTTTGTCACTGATTTATTGATTGAGTCACAGAACCACTGCCACGGCTGCTTGGCGATTGATCTTAATTCTGGCGAGTTAGTAATTTTTGAAAGCAAAAATTTAATTCTTGCAACCGGTGGCTACAGTCAAATTTATCAAAACACCACCTCGTCTCTAATTTGTAGTGGCGATGGTTCTGGCCTGGTTTTGCAAGAAGGTTTGCCGCTGCAAGATATGGAATTTGTGCAATTTCATCCAACTGGAATTGCGGGCTGCGGCTTTCTAATTACTGAAGCAGCAAGGGGTGAGGGTGGATATTTGCTCAATAATTTGAATGAGCGCTTCATGCAAAAATATGCGCCAAAAATGATGGAGCTTGCCTCGCGCGACGTTATTTCGCAAGCAATGGCCAAGGAAATTTTTGAAGGAAGGGGTTGTGGAAAGGACAAAAGTTTTCTCTATCTCGATCTTCGTCATCTAAGTGACGAAGTCTTGCACAGCAAGCTTCCTGGTGTTGTCGAATTAGTAAAAAACTTCGCCAGGCTTGATGTAAAAAAAGATTTAATTCCCGTTGCGCCTTCCGCTCATTACTCGATGGGCGGCATTCCAACTAATCTAGATTGTGAAGTAATTGACGGGCTTTTTGCAGTTGGCGAAGCTGCTTGTTTATCAGTTCACGGCGCTAATCGCTTAGGCTGCAACTCTCTGCTTGATTTAGTCGTTTTTGGCAAAATTGCCGGAAAAAAAGCGGCGGAAAAAATCACGCAAAAATTCTCTGGATTAGCCGAAAAAATCGCTGCAGAAAAAATTGAAAATTTTAAAAACATTTTCTCCGACTCTGTCACGCTGAGGCTTCCTGCGCATGCTTCAGGCATATCAGAGTCTAGCGAGTCACGTACAGGAAGTCTCAACATGACTCTGCATGAAATGAAGAAGCTGCTGCAGGAAAATAATGAAAAAAACCTTGGCGTTTTCCGCAACGAAACTTTGCTTAAAGCCTGCCTAGAAAAGACTTGGGAGCTTTTTTCTTACTTCAAAAAATATAAAATTTCTAACCGAAATTTACTGTGGAACGAAGAGCTGGTTGCTTATTTCGAATTAAAAAATCTTTTTTTGAATTCTTTGGCAGCAAATTTTGCTGCATTAAATCGCGAAGAAAGCCGCGGAGCGCACTTCCGCAGCGATTTTATTAATCGCGATGATAATGCTTTTTTAGCTCATAGTTTAGTAAAAATATCTGACGAAACCAAGCAGCAGCTGGCTTTTTCATTAAAGCCAGTCAGAAATCTTTCTGAAATTCCTCAATTAAATATCGCTCTTCAACCTAGAACATACTAACTTCATGAGATATAGCGCCAACCTCAACATCATTGTTAAAGCAATCGAAAACGCCACAGCGCGCATGTCGCGCGACTTTCTTGAACTTGAAAATCTGCAAACAAACTCACTATCAGCCAATAAATTTGCTAACTCATGCTACACGCGCTGCAAACAAGTTCTAGCTGATGAATTCACGCGCCTTCGCCCTGATTATGACATCATTTTTTCTGACGGTGAAAAAGCGCTTTGTGGCAAAAATTCTGAATATGCTTTTGTCGTTTTTCCAATTGATGGCATCGATAATTTAAGTCGTGCGAACCCTGATTTCACTGTTGGCGTAGCGCTTATTCATCGTGAAGCTAGTGGAAAAAAAGAAGGAATTGCTGCGGCAATTTACAAAGTTGTTGGCGGCGAAATGCTTTACGGCGAGAAGGGTTTTGGAGCCTTTGTCAATAAACGTCGTGTGCGCGTTTCAAAAAGAGGTTCGTCAGAAGTTTTTATTTGCGCTTCGCAAGATTTGAACTTTTTAAGCAAAAAAATTGCTGGAAAAAAATTCTCTCATCGCGCCTATGGAAGCCCGCTACTTGAGCTTGCCTATGTTGCTTCGGCGCGTATGGAAATGACGATATTTAGCAAAGAACATAGCGACCTTTTATCGCCATTTTTTGTTCTAGTTCGCGAAGCCGGTGGAAAAGTTTTGGAAGAAGAAAACTTCTTTGTAATCAGTAATTAAGGCACTCAATGCAATTTATCGATGAAGCAAAAGTTCATTTAAAAGCAGGAAATGGCGGAAATGGCGCGTCAAGTTTTCGTCGTGAAAAATTTATTCCGCGCGGCGGTCCAGACGGTGGTGACGGCGGTCGCGGCGGCAGCGTTATTCTTGAATGTAGCAAGGATTTAAACACGCTAATCGACTTTCGTTTTCAACAGCACTTCATTGCAAAAAGCGGTGTGCGTGGCTCGGGAGCTAACAGAAACGGACCTTCGGGTGATGATTTGATTTTGCGCGTACCGCTTGGAACGCAAGTTTTGAGCGAAGATGAAAATGAAATAATCGCTGATTTGATGATTGATGGTGAGCAATTTGTTATTGCAAAAGGTGGTCGTGGTGGACTTGGAAACAGCAATTTCAAAAGTTCAATTAACCAAGCTCCAACCTACGCGCAGAAAGGCGAAGATGGTGAAGAAAAATGTATTTGGCTTAAACTAAAACTACTTTCCGACGCTGGTTTACTTGGTATGCCAAATGCAGGAAAATCAACTTTCTTGAGTGTCACAACACGCGCAAAACCAAAAATTGCTGACTATCCTTTTACTACTTTAAAGCCACAGCTGGGCGTGGTCTATGTCGATGAGAAGGAATTTGTTTTAGCTGATATTCCTGGTCTAATCAAAGGCGCTTCGCAAGGAAAAGGTTTGGGAGATCGTTTCTTGAAACACGTTGAGCGTTGCGGCGTTTTGTTGCATTTGCTTGACGCAAGCAGTGAAGATGTTGTGCAAAATTATCAAACAATTCGTGAAGAGCTTGCTGATTACAGCCCAGAATTGCTTGAAAAAGCAGAAGTCGTTGCGCTCAATAAAGTCGACCTTCTTACAGCTGATGAGTTAAAGAAAAAAACTGATGAGTTGAAAAAATTTCTTAAGAAATCTGGACAAAAATCTCCAAAAATTTTTGCAATTTCTGCTGCAACAAGTGAAGGCGTAAAAGAAGTTTTGCGTGAGTTGTGGAAAAAAATTATTCAAAATCGTGATGAGCAAAAAAATCAATAGAACAGGTGCTGTTTTAATCACTGGTGCAGCAAAGAGAATAGGGCGCGAAATGGCTTTTTATGTTGCTTCTCAAGGTTTTGATGTGGCTGTTTCTTACAATAAATCAGCGCTGGATGCAAAAAAATTACAAAACGAAATTGCTAAAAATTTTGGCGTAAAATGCGAAATTTTTAGCAGCGATTTAAGCAAAAAAGATGCGGCAAAAAATCTTGCTAAAGAAGTCATAAAAAAATTTCCAAATTGGAATTTACTCATCAACAACGCCTCGATTTTCAATAAATCAAAATTGCTTACCGGCCTAGACTCTGTCTTGCTTGACAACTTCAACATCCATCTTTTTTCTCCGCTAATTTTAACGCAAGAGTTTGCCAAAAATGTTGCGCAAAAAAATCTCAAAAATGCGCAAGTCATCAACATGATTGACAAAAACATTACACGTTTTGACACGAACTACTTTCATTACTTGCTCAGTAAAAAATCTCTTGCCGAAATGACCAAGATGTTGGCGCTTGAATTAGCGCCACAAATTAGAGTTAATGGCATTGCGCCAGGCTTCATTCTCAATAGTATTGATGAAAAAAACCCTAAAATTGAGACGGAAAATTTGATCAAAAAAATTCCACTAAAAAGCAAAGGCGAAGTTGAAAACATCTTACAGACTGTTGGCTTTTTGCTTTCTAACGATTTCGTAAATGGTGAAATTATTTTTGTTGATGGAGGTGCGTCATTAAATCATGCCTAGCGATAATTTAGAAAACTTAGCGATCTTTGCTGGACGTGGAAAATTGCCGCAAATGCTTATTGAAGACTGTCAAAAAAAAGGCCGGAAATTCGCAATTTTTCAACTCGATGGTGAAAATTACGAAGAAGATTATTCTGCATTTAACCCAGTGAAGCTAGGCTATGGTGAGGTTGAAAGGTTTTTAAGTGAGATGAAAAAACACCAAATAAAAAATTTAGTTTTTGTTGGCGGCGTGACCAAGCCAAATTTTTCTTCACTGAAAGTTGACAAAAAAGGTGCAATTTTGGTGTCCAAAATTCTTGCCAATAAAATCCTCGGAGACAACGCGGTTCTAAACTCTGTGGTTAAATTTTTTGAGAAAGAAGGTTTTAAAATTCTTCGAATCGACGAGCTGCTTGATTGTGTAATTTCTAAGAAAGGTGTGCTGACCAAAACCGCGCCAAGCCACGAGAATCTTGATGATATTGCCCTTGGCGTGAAAGCGATAAAAAACTTTTCACACTTCGATGTTGGTCAATCTTTGGTTGTTGCGCAAAAGCAAATCATCGCCGTTGAGGCTTTGGAAGGAACGGATGAGATGATCAAGAGATGCAAAAATCTTCCCGTTGCCTACTTACAAAATTCAGTTTTGGTCAAAATGAAGAAAGCCAAACAAAATAAGAAGGCAGATTTACCAACAATTGGACTGGCAACGATTGAAAATTGTTTCGATTCACAGATCAAGGGAATTGCCATTGAGGCTGGCTCTACTCTGGTTTTACAAAAAGATGAAGTAATTGCAAAAGCCGATACGTTAGGCATGTTTCTAATCGTGATCTAGATGAGGGTACGCGAATTTTCTTACCCCAATTTTGTCGAAAAATTACCGATCGAAGTTAAAGAAATTTTTGCCGTTTTTTCTTCACAAATCCTTCTTGTTGGTGGCTGCGTACGCGATTTGATTTTGGAAAAAGAAATAAATGATTTCGATTTTGCCACAAAATTTACGCCACAAGAAGTCATCGAAATTTTACAAAGAAATGACATCAAAGCCGTGCCAACTGGTGTTAAATATGGCACGGTGACTGCAGTTCTAAATCAGAAAAATTTTGAAATTACTACTTTGCGCCACGAAAAAAATCACGATGGGCGCTATTTTGAAGCTGAATTTGTTGATGATTATTTTTTTGATGCCGCGCGCCGCGACTTTACAATCAACGCGCTCTATCTCGATGTTAACGGCACGGTTTTTGATTATTTTGGCGGAGTTTCTGATATCAAAAAACGCAAAGTAATTTTTATTGGCGATTGCGACAAAAGAATTACTGAAGATTTTTTGCGCATTTTACGCTTTTTTCGCTTCAGCTGTGAATATGCCATAAGCCTTGATAACAAAGCGCTTGAAGCCTGCATAAAACACAAAATAAATCTAAAAAAACTTTCGCGCGAAAGAATCAGACAAGAATTTTTTAAGCTGCTTTTAAGCGAAGAAAAAAAATCGCTGCTTTATGTTTTGAGCGAAATGCGCCGCACAAAAATTGCTGCTGAAATTTTTACTAAACGCTTTGATTTAAAAAGTTTGGAACAACTTTTTGTGCTAGAAAAAAAATGTAACTTTAGCGCAAAAGCCTCGCTAAAAATCGCCTGTCTTTTTGTTGATAAAGACACAAATTTGCCCGAGTTTTTTAACGAAATTTGTGCAACAAATTATGAAAAAAATCTCTGCAATTTTCTTGCCAAAAATTTTGATGTCGAAATTAACTTGGATAATTTGAAACACCTTCTTCTTTGGCACGAGAAGGACCTAATTCAAGACCTTTACTTTTTTCTTATCAGCAAGAAACGGCAGAAATTTTCTAAGAAAAATCTCGAATTTTTACAGAATTTTTCGCTGCCAAATTTTCCACTAAAAGCCGAGGATTTAATCACTCTTGGTTTTGCTAGAAAAGAGCTTGGAGAAGCTCTTTCATTGGCTAAAAACTTTTGGGCAAAAAATAATTTCTTACCTGATAAAAAATCTTTGCTCAATTTTTTAAGCAGAGCCAAAAATTGAAATAAGCAAATTCAGCTTGAATAATTGACTTTGCCACTTCCAAAAATAGGTTCGCGCGACCTTTGCATTCTAGCTTCAAAACCATCTTTCAAATCAAATGGCGACATCAAAACAAGAGCAAATCTATAACGAGATTCTTGAATACTATTCCTATGCCGATCGTTTAGTGAAAGCCGCTGAAGACAGCAGCCACCAGCTTTCGTCGCAACAATTTGCCATCATTGAAGAAGTCACCAACCGCCTTGAAGACTGCGTTGAGCAGCTCACTACACAATATATCGAATTTGTAAAAAGTGGCGAATCGACCAGAACTACTGAGTCAATTCGTGAGGCTTTAAACAACATCTCAGCCAAGATCGAGGAATGTAAAAACAAAATCCTCATACTCTACAGTGAAGGTCAGAAGTAAGCGGCTCTAGGATTTTGATATGAAAGAACTCTCTGACGTTTTTTTGAAACTGTCGCCTGATTTAAAAAAAATTGATCAAATCATTCTTGATTTTGCGGTGGGAAAGTCGCCGCTAATTGCCGAAATTTCTAAGCATCTTATTTCTTCTGGCGGCAAGCGAATTCGCCCGGTTTTACTGCTTTTATCTGCGCAAGTTTGCGGCGCAAAAATTATCGAAAAACATCACAATTTGGCTGCGGCAGTTGAGTTAATTCACTCGGCAACTTTGCTTCACGATGACGTTGTCGACACAAGCGAAGTAAGGCGCGGCAAAAAAACCGCTAATGCGATTTGGGACAATAAATCGAGCATTTTGGTTGGCGATTATCTATTCTCGATTGCCTTCCAATTAATGGTGCGCTGCCAGAATTTACGCGCTTTGGACCTGCTTTCAAAAGCCTCGTCGGTTATGGCTGATGGCGAAGTGATGCAGCTTGAAAACTCAACCGATGTTGCACTTTCTAAGGAAAAATATCTCGAAATTATTTTTGGAAAAACCGCCATACTTTTTTCTGCAGCCTGCGAAGCTGGCGCAATTATTAGCTCTTATGACGAAAGTAAAATCGCTGCACTTCGCGAATTTGGTAAAAATCTGGGAATAATTTTTCAAATCGTTGATGACTTGCTCGACTATTCATCGCAAGAAAATGTGCTTGGTAAAGATGTGGGAAATGATTTTTTTGAAGGAAAGGTGACGCTGCCAATCATCCTAACTTTTGAGCGTGCAAATGAAGCAGAGCGCACCTTCATTGAGCAGAGTTTTACAAAAAACTTGCTTGGCAGCGACCGAAACCTTAGCGACCTTGCGGCAATTTTGGCATTGATTGAAAAGCACAAAGGCTTTGAAGCAGCGCGCAATCTTGCTTCGCATTATCAAAAACTTGCGATGCAGAATTTGGAAATTTTTTCAAATGAAGCGCAAAAGAAAAATTTAGTTGCGATATTGGACTATTCTCTATCTCGAATTTTCTAAGCATGAAACCTCTTCTTCGTCACCTAACTAAAATCGCTGTGTTTATTGCGATGTATGCAATCATGCTTTATGCAGCAATCAACCAAGACGCCAGGTCGCAGGTTTTAGATAGTTCTTTTTATCAATGGAAAATTTACGAAATTCAGGAAAACGAGCTTGATTACAAACAATGCTACATCGTCAATTATCCAGCTAAGTCTGACTCTGACTACCCAGCGCGCCGCAAGCCTTACGTGATGATTACGCGCTTTCAAAAAGATCGCGTTGAAGAAGTCAGTATTTTCAGTGGCTATGAATATAAGCTTAACAGCAGGGTTTTTGCGATGGTCGACAATAAACAATATCAACTCATCGCCAAAAGAGAAATTGCTTGGACGCGCAATAAATATGACGATATCGACATGATTAGCAGCATGTTAAACGGCTCAATTTTAAAGGTGCGTAGCGATGCGGCTATTGGAACTTATGCGGTTGATGAGTATTCGCTTAAGGGGATTACGAAAGCTTATGCGCGGATGAGGGAAATCTGCAGATAAGATAAATATGATACGCGGTGTTAATGATGAGCGGGATTTGCAATCCCGCCCTTAATGTTCATGCCAAATTCACCGAGGATTCGGAACTTTTGCATGAACCTGTGGGCGGAGTTACAAAATCCGCCCAGCTGCGAGGTAAATTATTCGCGTGCCGTCATCCTTGAATTGCGCAGCAATTCGAGGATCTTGTGCGTTTTAGCGTTGAACAAAATGAGATCCTCGAAGCCTTTGGCTTCAAGGATGATGGATGTGCGATGTTTTAAGTTAGCAGCAGCGACAGGGCTTATTCCACTTTTCTTCCAACCGCTTCTTCAAAAAAGTTTTCTTATCTAGCGGAAATTTTTTTCCACAATTTCTGCGATAATTTTCATAGGCAAAATCACCGTTGATGTAGGCGCGCACAAGCTGCAAAAATTTTCTCATGACTCTTTTCGTAAGCGTAAAATTTTTCTCACCGCTTCAAAAACTACGATCCACAAAACCGTCAAAAAGCTTAGAGCAATAAAGCCCAAAAGCCGGTGATTAAAAATCATATTTTTGGTTAAATCGATTTTTTCTGCAGCAACTTCTCCCGCCTGAAGCTGCAGCTCAAGCGAGTTTGCCATAGCAAAAAAGCCAATTCTTATTTCACTAGAAAATACTTTTGTAAGCACTGCGGAAGTGACGCAAGTAAGCACAAATACAAGTGGAGCGGCGGCGATTAGAAAAAATTTTCGCTGCCGATTTTTGAATAAAAACACGCAAGCGAAGGTGAGGGCAATTCCAGCAAGCATTTGGTTCGACATTCCAAAAAGTGGCCACAAAATGTTGACGCCGCCGTTTGGATCGAGCACGCCTAAATATAAAAAATATCCCCAAGCAAAAACGATGATCGCGCTAGAAAATAGCGGCGCGAGTTTTGATTTATGCCAATTTCTTTCGCGGAATTTCAGCAAATCTTCGAGCATAAATCGCGCCACACGCGTTCCGGCATCAAGCGTTGTCAAAATAAAAATTGCTTCAAACATGATGGCAAAATGATACCAAATTGCGGTCGCACTTTGGCCGAAAGCTGAGGAAAAGATGTTGGCCATTCCAACCGCCAGTGACGGCGCTCCACCAGTTCTGGAAAAAAGCGTATTCTCACCCATTTGCGTCGCTAAAAGATCCATTTTTTCGCGCGAAATTTCAAAGCCCCATGAATTTATTGTTGCCACTGGATCAGCCCCAAGCGCTGCTGCAGGCGAGTTGATGGCAAAGAAGATTCCTGGTTCAAGAATAGATGCGGCAATCATTGCCATAATTGCAACGCAACCCTCAAGCAGCATGCTGCCATAACCAACGAGGCGAATATCTTTTTCGCTGGAAATAATTTTTGGCGTAGTTCCTGACGCAACTAGCGAGTGAAATCCAGAGATTGCGCCGCAGGCAATTGTGATGAATAAAAATGGAAAAATTTTCCCCGCAAAAATTGGCCCCGTGCCGTCAATGAAACGTGTGAAAGCAGGCATTTGAATTTCTGGGCGAAAGATCAGCAGCGAAATTGTCAGCAATAAAATTGTGCCAATTTTTAAAAAAGATGAAAGGTAATCACGTGGTGCAAGTAGCAACCAAACCGGTAAAACAGCAGCAGCGAAGCCATAAAAAATTATCGAAAGCGCTAAAAATTCTGCGTCGCGATTAAAAAACGCTGCCCAAGTTTCGTTATAGTGGACAAGCTTTCCGCCATAAATTGCCAGCAGAAACAAAAATAAACCCACGGCACTGGCCTCAAGAACTCCGCCTGGTTTGATGTAGTAAAGATAAAGCCCAATTAACATGGCAATTGGAATCGTCATCAAAACACTGAAAGTTCCCCAAGGACTGTGCATCAAGGCTTTAACAACAACAAGGCCAAGCACGGAAATTAAAATTATAATTATTGCTAAAGTTCCAATCATTGCTGCAACGCCAGCAATTCCGCTTATTTCAGTCTTTATCATTTGGCCCAAAGATTTTCCATCGCTTCGAATTGAGGCAAAAAGCACAACCATATCTTGCACCGCGCCAGCAAGCACGCAGCCAATTAAAATCCATAAAGTTCCGGGAAGATATCCAAATTGCGCGGCAAGAGTTGGACCAATCAGCGGGCCAGGGCCAGCGATTGCGGCAAAGTGGTGACCAAAAACAATCCAGCGATTTGTTGGCACAAAATCTTTGCCATCGTCAAATTTTTGTGCCGGAGTTTTGCGAGAGAAATCGGTGAGCAAAACTTTGCTTGTGATAAAGGCGCTGTAGAAGCGATAAGCAATGAGTTGGGTGCAAATGCAGGCAGATAAAAACCACAGTGAGGAAATTTTTTCGTCGCGAATTATAGCGATTCCAGCAATGGAAATTGCGCCTAAAATTCCAATTAAAATCCAGATAAGTGACTTGGGAAATCCTTTCATTATTTGCTCTTCAGTTTGTGGTTGTAATTTTTCTTTCTTTTAAAAAAGTGGTGAAAATTTCTCGAAATTCAAAACCGGCTCCAAGCCAATAAAATCAACATTCAAGAAGGTTGCCCATGGCAGAAAAAAAGACTCTTTTCATCCTAGAAACTATCAAGAAAAAAATGAGTAAATTTGATAGGAAGAGCGATGAGGCAGCTAGTGCCACAACACCAATTGGCGATGAGTTTGAGTATATCACGCCACCAAAAAAAATTGATTCTAAACAAGCCACGCAAGAAGAGAAAAAGCACGAAGATCAAATTGCGCAATTTGAAGATGACTTGGGTCTTGATGATGATCATGGACTAGCTTCGAAAACCGCTTTTACGCCAGAAGTAAAAAAAGTGGAAGAAGTTAAAACTGTTGCACCAGTGACTGCGCCGCCAGCTGCACAAATTGCAAAAACAACTTCAACCTCAACGCCCCCAGCACCAAACGTCTTGGAAAATAAACCTGCAGCTCCGCAAATTTCAGAAGTCACTAAAGAAAAACAGGAAGAAAAAATTGACCCAACAGAAGCTGCTCTAAACCAAGCAAGAGCTGCAGAAGCTGCCGCCGCGGCAAAAGCTGCTATTATGGGTGTTCCAATAGCAGTTGCCAATCCTGAAGTTGCAGTTGCGCAAGTTGCTTCTGCAAATGCTGATGATTTTACTTTCGCGGAAGCTGAATATCCTTTTGCTACAACGCCAACAGCGCCAGTTGAAGAAAATGAAACGCCAAAATTCATAGAAAGCTCAGTAGCGCCAGAAGCACCTTTGGTCAGTGCCAATCCGGTAATAATTGCAGACGAAGATAGTGATCCTTTTGCGCAAAATTCTGATTTTGAAGTTGAAGAAAAAGCAGCTGCAGAATTACAGGCTCAACAAGTGCAGACATCAACGGCCACAATTGATCAGCCACAAGTTCCTTCAGAGCCAGAAAAAACAGAAACAAATCCAGAAGCCGAAGCCAAGCAAGCTTTTGCAAACGAAGATCATGAATTTGATTTTTCGGATTTGGAAAAAGATGAAGAAGAATCATCGCCTAGCGAATCAGCTCAAAACACTAAACAAGATGTTTTAGTACCAGAATCTTCCGAAATAACCGAGCAAAAAAGCGAAATAACCGTTGATCATTTTATCCTCGATAAGCCATTAGAGGAAGCAAAAGAGGCTGTAAATCAATTGTTGGAAAATCCATCGCCAGTGGAAATAGAAATGCCTCAGACTCCTTCGCCTGATCTTGACGCCGAGTTTGAAAAAGAGATGCTGTCATTTGTTCCACAAAATTCTGCAGTGAATAATTTTCAAAGAATTCCACAATTTGATGCAAGAAAACAGACTTTCTCATCAAATGAAACTGCTTCGATAATTAGTGGTAAGGCAGCAAAGCAAGCGAGTGACTCAATACAAAAATTACTTGATGCAAAAAGGTCTCAAGAAACTACAAAATCAGCAACAACGCAAGATGTGGCGATTAGCAATGAGCTAGTTGAAGCAAAATTGGCGCAATGGATTGATAAAAATTTGCCAGGAATTGTTGATCGAATTGTGCGAGAAGAGATTCAAAAATTAATGAAGAACTAACTAGCTCTAGAGCGCCAGGTTTTTCATTGTCAGATTAACTTCAGAGTGAATTTTTCCGCTTTCTTTGAGATATTTTATGACCACATCTTCATCGCCTTCGTCTTTCAAATAGACATGCGAGGAAGAAACTACGCCCGACATTAGATCCCAAGTTGGATCAACCTCGATCCAATAATTGTTGTAGTAAATCATGTTCCAAGCATGTCCGCGGCAACTGTCATATTCACCACAAGCAGCACCATCAATTATGACAGAAGGAATTCCAGCAAGGCGCGCTAAAGAGTTGTAAAGATGAGCAAACTCAGTGCAAACACCTCTGCGATTTTGTAAAATTTCTGCAAGCGACGGCAACTTATTGGCATAACTTATGTCATAGTGCAAAAACTCGTGAACAAATTTTCCAATTCTTGCATAAAGTGGCAGATTATCGTTTTTCTTGTCTTGTTTGATAAAGGCCAAGATTGGTGATAGTAGGGTGGAGTCACTTTGACTGACCGACAAATAATTTGCTGGATTGCGAATAATTTGGCTGCGGTTATTACGTCCGGTAAAAATTTTTGCGCTGCTTAAAATTGAAATCGATGTTTCGTTGCCGCTAAAATCAAAAACTCTTTTTCCCTTTTCGAACCTCTCTCTAAAAGAGTTGACATTTGGCCTAACAACCAGATCAGAAACTTGCTGACTGCCACTTTTAAAATAATTTGGCACCAATGCGCTAACTTTTTTTAGCGTTTTGTCACTTGAGATTTTTGCTTCTACAATCACGTTCCACGAGCTTTGCGACGGGGTTATTTTGATGATTTCTTTTACGCCTTCTGGCGGCACAATGTTGTTATAAATGAAGCTGTTGCCGCTTTTGATGATGTTTGGATTGAGTGTTGCCGATTCAAATGATCCCGGAAACTCAAACATAATTTGCGCCTTAGCGCCTTTGGCAAAGGGAGGAATATCAATTATTTCTTGGCGCAAAAATTTATCGACTTTTTTGTAAATTTCTTCGTAAGAAAAATAGAGGCCGATCTTTGAATTTGCAGACTTCGCTTTGTTAAAATTAACCTGCAAAGCATTGTCTTTGAACGAAAAATCAGCCGATTTGTTATCTTGCAAAACTGCATCGATCTTGATTTCGCGATTTTTGCTAAAAGCGATTGTAAAAGCTTTTAAAGCTGTGTTTTCGGGTAAATTGCCAACCTTAAGTTCAATAAAAACTTCTGATTTCTTTCCATGATTTGTCACTGCAATTTTTTCAGTCCAACCTTCAACAATAACCGAGGAATCAGCGCAAACGCAGAAAGGCCAAAGAATTATTAGCAGAAAAAGTTGCAAAAATTTTCTCATCTCAAAAAAGCTTTTTTGAAAGCTCGCTTCGGCAAGCTTTATTTTTTTTAAAAAATCGAGGTATCTATGAAAAAACTTTTAGCAACTTTTTGCGCCATTTTTCTTGTCTCTTCAAGCGCCAGCGCCACTGGCTTTTTTGTAGGCGCCGATGTCTTGCAAGCTAACGCATCTCACAAAGCAATAAATCCAACAAACAGCAGCTCTGGTCCGCAAAATCAAGCAAAGCAAGATGGCGATAGACCAAACTATGGTCTAAGTACTGGTATCAGAGCAGATGTTTTGAACCTGATGGTTTCTGGTGAATTGTTCTATGACAGCTTGAATACTGTAGCTGGCGACTTTCCAAAAACAGATGGGGCGGTTTATTTATCTGATAACATCAAACTCAAAGACCGCAGTGGTGTAAAAGCGAACATTGGATTTGCTATTCTACCAAAAATTACGCCTTTTGTGACCTTTGGCGCTGCAAGCGTCACTTATCAAAGCAACGTACATTCATCTGGAGCAACAAAATCAAAATCCGAAATGACTCCGCTTTATGGAGTTGGAATTTTGCTTGATCTGCCTTTTGGAGTTACTGCAAAAGCTTCTTACGACTATCAAAAGTTTGATATGCGTTATGCACAAGCTGGCTCAAAAATCGAGACAACGCTTGGCGTAGCTAAACTTGGCCTGATCTACAACTTCTAGGACACCAGCTTCAACTTTAATTAAAAAAAAGCCTGACACTTAAAAAAGTGTCAGGCTTTTTTATGTCCGAAATTTTAGTAAATTAACCCCAATAACGCTTAAGCAACCCCAACTCGATTCAAGCAAATCCTAGGTTTGCTAGGGTTTAGCATGTAAGCAAGTAATGCTGATAAGATGTTAGTGAAGTAGTTGATTTTCGATCTGTATTTT
>JBIKKP010000020.1:0-27803 GCA_044360285.1 Rickettsiales bacterium | reverse complement strand
CTTCAAGCGGCGCTGGAAAAATTGTGGCAAATGGGTTCGACGCAAAAGCGCTGAAGGCGGCGAAGCATGCAACAATTGCGCTTTGCGTGCAAGCGATGATGATTTTGTTTTTGTCATCAATTTTGCTTAAAAAAACAAAGGCGCTGCTGTAAGCGCAAACTATTGAAATCAGCAGCAGCATTGAGCCTTCGTGATTTCCCCACGAGCCAGAAATTTTGTAGATTAGCGGCTTTAATTGATGCGAATTTTGGTAAACATTTAGGTTAGAAAAATCGGAAGAAACGAAGCAAAAAATCAGACAAGCTTGCGTAAAAATTGCCGCAATAAAAGTGGCAAAAGTTAGGTATTTTGTGACGCGCGCTAGTTCTTCATGCTTAAATTTTTTGCGCGAAAAAAACGCAAAAAACGGCAAAAAAATTGCAATTGAGAAAGTGAGCAGAAGCGATGCGAAGCCAAGATTGGAGGGCATTTAGAGATGTTTTTTCTCTCCATCATCCTCGAATTGCTGCGTAATTCAAGGATGACGGAGGTGGGTAGAATTAAAGGATAACGAGGTTATTTGCAGAGATTATCATAAGTTTTGCGAAATAAAATTTTTAACTTCGGCGAGATCGTTTTGCAGAATAGAAAATTTTTCTTTGCGTTTCGGTAAATCAGCCAGAAAGGGCGGCAGCTTTGGCTTTGGAGCGCCTGCTTCAATTACACTTTCTGGAAACTTTGCTGGGTGCGCAGTTGCAAGAGCTACAACAATTTCTCCGCCAAAATCTTTGTGTTGCATAAAATGCTTTGCGGCGAAAACACCAATTGCGCTGTGCGGGTCAAGGGTTTCGCTGGTTTTGTCAAAAAATTCTTTGATGGTTTCTTTGGTTGCAACATCGTCTACAGCTAGGGCCAAGAAGCTTTCGCGGATTTTCTTTAAAATATCTTCATCAACTTTCAGTGCGCCGCTGCTTTCAAATTCTGCCATGAGTTTGGCAAGTTTTTCGTCATTTTTTTCTTCGCGATAAAAATCAAAAAGCAGTCGCTCGAAGTTGCTTGAAACCTGGATATTCATGCTTGGCGAGCATGTTTCAATCATCTGCTTTTTGCTGTAATCATTAGCAGAAATGAAACGCGCCAAAATGTCATTTGCATTAGTTGCGATGATTAATTTGCCGATATTTAGACCCATTTTTTTGGCCAAAAATCCGGCGTAAATGTCGCCGAAATTTCCACTTGGAACGGAAAAACTGATTTGATTTTTTTCGTCGCAGCCCAGGCGCAAAGCGGCGTAGAAGTAGTAAACAATTTGCGCCATAATTCGCGCAAAGTTGATTGAATTAACCGCAACCATTTTTTTGCCGCCAAGAAAATCTTGGCTTCCAAACATCTTTTTTACCATCGCTTGGCAATCATCAAAATTGCCTTCCAGCGCAATGTTGAAGACGTTTGGCGATTTCACGCTGGTCATTTGTTTGCGCTGAATTTCGGAAACTTTTTGATGTGGATGAAGAATAAAAATCTGCGCATTTTTGCATGACTTACATCCTTCAATTGCTGCTGAACCGGTGTCGCCAGATGTTGCGCCGATGATGACAATTTTTTGGTTCGTTTTTTGTAGGAAATGTTCGAGCAAATTTCCCAAGAACTGCAGAGCAAAATCTTTGAAAGCCAAAGTTGGTCCGTGAAATAGCTCAAGTAAAAAAAGCTGCGGAGTCAACTGCTTCAAAGGTGCAATTGCGCTGTGCGAAAAATTTTGGTAAGATTTTTCAATAATTTTTTTGTAGGAATCATTGTCGATTTCGCCTTCGACAAAACGTTTGGTCACTTCGAAAAACAACTCTTGGTAAGTCATTTTTTTCAAGCGCGAGATTTCGCTTGGTAAAAATTTTGGTAAGAATTCTGGAACATAAAGTCCGCCGTCGGTGGCAAGTCCCTGCAGAACAACTTCTTGAAATGAAAGAATCGGTGCGTTTTTACGTGTTGAAATGAATTTCATAATTTGATTTTTGCTTAGCTGCTTTTTAGGTTTTTTTTCGAGGAAAATTTTTTCTATCCCCCGCAAAAAAACAGTCAACCAAGCCGCTAAATAAATGGATCAAGCACAGGAGCAAAAGCCCGACTATCTTTATCGCAGCGGTATTGGCATCATGCTAATTAACGAGCGGAAGCAAATTTTCGTTGGCAAGAGAATCGATAATCATTCCGACGCCTGGCAAATGCCGCAAGGCGGAATTGACGCTGGTGAAAGCGAAGATCAAGCAATGCTGCGTGAGCTTGGCGAAGAAACTGGAATTGGCGAAGGCAGTATCAAACTTTTGGCGAAAAGTGCCGGACATTTTTACTATAACTTGCCCTACAAGCTGCAGAAGAAATTTTGGGGCGGAAAATATCTTGGCCAAAAGCAAAGATGGTATCTAGCACAATTTATCAGTGACGAATCAGCAATTAATATCAAAACCGCCGACCCAGAATTTTCGGCCTGGAAATGGATTTCGCCGAAAGAAATTTTGGGCGCGATTGTTGCTTTTAAGCGTCCGCTTTACAGCGACGTCATCAAAGAATTTAAACAGTTTTTGTAAACGTTTTACCAAGGGGAATTTTGCCAGAAATTAATTTTTATCACAGCGACGAAAACGTTGCTAAACCAATAGCGGCGCTGCTTCTTAAAGCTTTGGAAGACAAAAAAAACACGTTGATTTTTTGTGAAAGTGAGGCGCAGTTAAAAGAAATCGATGCGTCTTTGTGGTCTTATGGCCGCAGCAGCTTCATTCCGCATGTCACCGATTCTGACGTCGATTTTGATTTCAAAAGACAGCCAATTTTGCTGACAACGAAAGAAGAAAATTTGAACGAAGCAAGCTATCTGATTTTTTTAACAGAGCCCTCAGAGAAATTTATTTCTGGGTTCAAACGGGTTTTTTATTTTTTTGAAGATGGCGGGAAAGCAGCTTCCGCAAGGGTGAAGGCGGATAAGGTTTTTAAGAAAGTTGATGGGGTGTGGAAGAGGGCCTAGTTTTATTGGTTCTGCCTCTTTGCTTACGAAATTTATTTTTGAGCTGGCCTTGATGCCTCAAGTGATCGTTGAAAAAGGTTTTGCGCATAAAAAAGGGCGGATTTTTTGATCCGCCTTTTTTTATTTGGTTTTGTTGAGTTGTTGGGGGGTTTTAACTTCTCCCTCCTATACTTATACTTCTAATACCGTTGACAATGGCATTAATTCCCGTTCTGGCCAATTTAGTTAGTTGGGTGCTAGTCTGCGCTCTAGTTATACTGGTCACTGAACTCACCGACGAGAGGGCAAGTGAAGAACTTGATCCAGGCGTGCCTTCGGATCTAGTAAGTCCCCCCCCTGCTTCAGCGCCGCCAATTGTTCCAGTGCGCGCTGGAGTTGTTGGTGTTGATGATGGGGTTGAAGGTTGAGCGGTACTAGCTCCGGTTCCTGCTACTGCTCCCGCTCCCGTTCCAGCTGGGGAAGCGGTAATACCGGCTACTGCAGCAACGGCCATCTGCCCAATTTCAAGTTCCCGCATCGATGACACCAGCATTTGAAATTGTTCAATTGGTCCAGCAAATTGCGGGATTTCTGCAATGTCTCTTCCTTTATCAAGGCTTGAATGAGCAGTAGTATGCCCAAAAAAAGGAGATCGATGTCTGTTGAGGTAAGTCAGGACATTTCCACCAGGATCTTTGAAAGCAGTATTTATAATGACCTTTTTTTTATTATCATCAGATTGTGTTAATGGCATAATAGCTCGCTGACTATGCCCACGTCCATAGTACTGCTTATCTTCAATATCATCTTGAGCAAAATCACAAAAAGCCTCAGCAACTTTCTCTGAGGCAAAAACTATTTCTCCAGTTTCCGGGTTAAAACTTTCTACATCATAATTACCGTCTTTTACTGATTGCCGCAGTTTTGAAAAAAAATCGCATTTTTCCAGGTAGTTTGTTTTGCACTTGGCCGCCTCTCCCGCGCCACCTGCTGCAGCATTCAATGCGCCGTCTTTAGGTTTGTTAAAGTAGTCTTTGATAAATCGCTTCATGAATTCAGAGTCTTTTGCTACCTTGACTGCGATTTTTCCGCCTCCTCCAACTCTCCCTTCTATTGAGAAAGGTGGTTCACTAATTTCTGATAGATGCCCAAATCCTAGCGGAGATCCAAATGCAGATTTCTCCGCGTTAGTGACGGCATAGGCGCGCATCTTGTGAGCGATGAAAGCAGCAAAGTCGGCGGCCTGTTCTTCATCTGCAAATAGGAAAGAGTAATCTTCATCGCCCCTAGTAGAAGGTTCTACGGTAAGCGACATCATCCAATCTTTGCTAACTGAGAAATTTTTCCATGGGAATTCTTTTGTTTTAGGCTTTGGAGCTGGATGATCTTGAGTTGTCTTGCCTGCCTCTGGAGAAATAGTTGCTGGTAACGGCATAGCTATTCCACCTATTCTTGCTCCTGCGCGAGGAGAAGTTCCTCTACCTCCTCTAGATGCAGGTCGCGTTGGTCCTAAATAAAGCGCTGCAGGTTTTGGTGTTGAAGCAGCAGTTCCAGTTGCGTCAGTCGATCTTGCTGATTCTCCTCCTCTTAACGCCTCCGCATCTCTTAACGCCTCCGCACCTCTTAAATTATTCAAACCTAATACAGTAGGAACTAAAGCAGGAAGACTTTTCCCAGCCAATTTATTCGAAGTGTCGTGCAAAAATTTAATTAGAAAATCTTCATCATGATCAACGACAGGTATTTCAACAAGGCAAAAATAGCTAATTTTTAGTTCTGTACTCAAAAAATCCTGAGTTGAATGTGATCTCTTATAAACATCAAGAGAGGAAGCGGAAACTCTCCACCTTTCTTTTCCATCAAAGTATTCACCTTCCATAATTTTTTCTTTAAGAAAATCTCTTATGTCAAAATTATAACTTCTTGTAATATTTCTAGGATCACTTGGTCCAACAAAAAACCTATGACATTTGGTGAATTTTTTGCCATTACTGTTTGATCTATATGTTCCGCTTCCTAATTCTGACTTCTTGCTAGAGTAAGTATGAATCACCTTTCCATCCGAATCATAAATATCTGCAAGATAAATTGTTGAGAGAGGATGAAATTTAAGATTTCCTAAATTTGTTCCAGAATAACTATATTCTTCCGGGCATTCTATTTGTTCAGGTTTTGTGGCAGAGCCGGGTGTTAATTCTATCGGCCCTGTTGAAGATGGAGTGAGAAAATCATGCGGAGTTTGTGCTGAAGGAGTTTTAGGATATATGTCCGGAGAACCAGGTTTATGTGCTTTTAGAGTAGCGGCGGCTTGAATACCAAGAGAATGATCTGCTATTATTGGTTGAGATGGTGCTACTCTCCCGCCAATCCTGGGTGCGCTACTACTAGCAGTGGGCGGTAGATCTTTTCTAGGATCTCCGCCAGCAGCAGAAGTAGGGCGCCTAGGAGTATGAAGAGTATGAGGAGCTTTTTTCCCTGACATAAAAAAAATTCAAAGTGATGGGTTTTTTGTGCGACCCCTTTTGCAGACTGTTTGAAGTGTTCTTTTCTAGAGCAAGAAATTGCAAGTATAATTTTACAAGCTGCGCACTGTTTTCTTGCTTTGTTTTATTGAGATTTTTGGATTATTTTCCAACGAAAACTGCGGAAATTTTTTGAGTTTTTTTGTCGGCTAAATCGGTTAAAAAAAGTTGCACCAGCGCGCGTTTTTCGTCACTTTGGGCCAAGGTTTCTTTTGGAAAAATTATGGAAATTTTAAAAGATTTTCCAACGCCAGCTTCCACTTCAAAAGCTGGTGAGCCTTCATTTTGTAGCTTAAGCCTTGCTTCGTTTGGATGATTTATGGCCAGTGTAAAAGTTTTTTTCTGATGAGTTTTGTTGAGAATTTTTAGTTCATAATCGTTTCTGATATCACCATTAGACAGCATCACAAAAAGTGGGTTTCGATTTGGAATTACGCTGGTTTCAATTGGTTTTTTAAAGAGCAGGGCCTTGAGCATTAAAACGCAAATTAATGTCAAAATTGCTGTGTAAAAAAAGCTGCGTGGCCGCAAAGCTTTGAATTTTTTTTCTGGCCGTGGATCGCTCAAATTAGCCAGCGTGTCGTAGCGAATCAGACCCTTTGGCAGACCAATTTTTTCCATGACATTGTCGCAGGCGTCAATGCACAAGCCGCAAGCGATACATTCCATTTGCAGACCGTTGCGAATATCGATGCCGGTTGGGCAAACAACGACGCATTGTTTACAATCGATGCAGTGGCTGCTGGTTTTGTTTACATCTCCATCCCACTTTTGGCGCGGTTCGCCGCGTTTTTCGTCGTAAGAAATTATCAGCGTGTTGTCGTCAAACATTGCTGATTGAAAACGTGCATAAGGGCACATGTAAGTGCAGATTTGTTCTCTGGCAAAGCCGGCAAAGACATAGGTCGAGGCGGTAATTCCCAAAATCCAGCCAACAACTGTGAAGGAAATTTTTCCAGAAAATGTATCAAAAAAAAGTTGGAAGGCGTCGTTGAAATATGCCACAAAGCCATAGCCAGTGAGCAGCGAGACCAGAATCCAACTTGCGTGAGTGAGAAATTTTTTACGGAATTTTTCGAAATTATTTTTGCGATCCAAAATTATTCGCGCGTTGCGATCGCCCTGAAATAGATGCTCAAGTGCAATAAAAATATCGGTCCACACGGTTTGAAAGCAGGCATAGCCGCACCAAATTCTTCCAAAAAGGGAAGTGATGAAAAACAGCGCTACAGCAGCAATCACCAGGATTGCGGCCAGGTAATAAATTTCTTGTGGCCAAATTTCGATGCCAAAAAAATAGGCTTTGCCGCCTTGCAGGTCGATTAGAATTGCTTGATTTGGCGCGTCTTCACCGCGGTGAAATCGAAGTAGGGGGGTGAAAAAATAAACGCTAAGAAAGAAGGAATTGAGGATCCATTTTAGGCGACGGAATCTTCCTTTGGCTTGTTGTGGATATAGGCGTTTTCTGGCGGCGAAGTATTCTTCAAACATCGGAAATTATTTTGTTTGACAAAGAGATTGTTGAAAATAGGTTGCGCCGCCTTTTTTAGGCCTTTGAGCGAGAAAGCGATTACGGCCTAACTAGCAGAATGTTCATAAAGCAAGAGCTGCTTAAATTCTTTTACAAAATCATGTTTGCAATCATTGAAACTGGCGGAAAGCAATATCGCGTTTGCGCCAACGAAAAAATTATTGTTGAAAAAATCGAAGGCGAAGCTGGAAGCAAAATTTCGTTCGATAAGGTTTTATTAGTTAAAAAAGAAAATGGCGACATTTCTTTCGGCGCTCCAACAGTAAGCGGCGCTAAGGTTGAAGCTGAGATCGTTAAAACCTTTAAAGGCGATAAAGTCATCATCTTCAAAAAAAGAAGAAGACAAAATTCGCGCAGAAAGCAGGGTCACCGCCAATCGCAAACTCTGCTAAAAATCATTTCTATTAAAGCATAATAACAAGGCATAGCCGTGCGGGGGCGCAAGCTTTCTGCATCAATAATTCGGAGAAGTCATGGCAACAAAGAAAGCCGGTGGTAGTTCAAGAAACGGTCGCGATTCAGCAGGTAGAAGACTTGGTGTAAAAAAATATGGCGGTCAAGCTGTTGAAGCTGGTAACATTATCGTGCGTCAAAGAGGCACTAAATGGCATCCAGGAAAAAACGTTGGCCTTGGTAAAGATCACACAATTTTCGCTAAAATTGCTGGTATCGTTAAATTTGTGAAATCAGCTCGCAATAACAGAACTTTCATCGACGTAGTCGCTGTTTAGTTTTACAGTCATGCTGACTTCTGTCGCAGCATGACTTTTGTGCGGACGTGGCGAAATTGGCAGACGCACTAGACTTAGGATCTAGCGCCTCACGGCATGTGGGTTCAAGTCCCTCCGTCCGCACCACTAATTCTCTAGAATTTTTTCTCAAAAAAAATTTCTTAAAAAAAATCTCTCGAACTTTTTCGGGAGATTTTTTTTTGTGTTCGATGCTGGGCGGGATTGCAAATTCTGCCCAGCACTGGATTTTTTTTCTATCCGTCATCCTTGGTGCGAAGCGCAGAGGATCTCGTTTTGTTCAACGCTAAAACGCACGAGATCCTCGAATTGCTATGCAATTCAAGGATGACGGTTGCGAGTAGGCAAAATCAACCATTTGGCAAAACCAACACGTTGCTATTTTTTTCTTGGTTTTTAAGTTGCGCCGCTCCTTTTTTTTTAAAAAAAGCAAATCTCTCTCAATCCTTACAAATCAAGGCTTCGCAATGGAAGTAAAAATTAAAAATACTCACGACAAAAAGCTTAAAAAAGAATTTCACGTCACCGTTCCTCTAGCGTTAATTGAAAGCAAAATCGATGGATATATTTCCAAAGTTCGCCCAAAATTTGCGCTAAAAGGTTTTCGCAAAGGACAAGTTCCAGCTGCGGTCATTAAAGAAAAATACGGTCAGTCAATTATGGCTGACGAGGCTGATAAAATTATCTCAGACACGTTGAAAAAAATCGTCAAAGACGGCGATTTAAAATTGGCAATGTCGCCTAAAATTGACATTAAAGCTTTCGAAGAAGGTAAAGATATTGAGTTCACCGCGGCTTTCGAAATCTATCCGCAGCTTCCAGAAATCGAATTATCAAGAATCAAAATTACTAAGCGTGAGCCAGAAATTTCAGCTTCTGATGCTGATGAGGCTTTGAACAAATTGCTGAAATTTTATCGCACTTGGAACAAAGAAGATGCTTCGCGCAAGGCCAAAATTGGCGACTCGGTGAATATCGATTATTTGGGTCGAATCGATAAAAAAGAATTTGAAGGCGGCGCTGCAAAGGGCTATCAGCTTGAGCTTGGCTCAAAAAGTTTCATCGATGATTTTGAAGAACAGCTTGTTGGCAAAAAAGCTGGAGACGAAGTGCGCGTGAAAGTGAAATTTCCAAAAGAATATCACAGCGCTGAATTTGCTGGAAAAGCGGCAGAATTTGAGGTGAAAATCAACGAAGTTTTGACGGCGCAAATGCCAGAAATCACCGACGAATTTATCAAAAATAATTTTGGTTTGGAAAGTAAGGCAAAGCTTGAAGAAGCGCTAAAGAAGCAAGTTGAAGGTAATTACCAAAACATGACGTGCGACTTGTTCAAAAAAGAATTGTTCGATTTTTTGAACAAAAAATATGATTTCGAATTGCCAGCAGGACTTGTGGAAGAGCAAGTTGCCAGCCTTTGGAAGGAAGTTGAAGAAGAGCTAAAAACCAATCCAAACAAGTTCAAAAGCGAAAAAGACAAAGAAAAAGCTAAAGAGAAAAAGCACGAAGTTGCTGAGCGCATGATTCGCTGCGGCATGATTTTGTCTGATTTGGCGCAAAAAAATAAAATCGAAGTCAGTAATGACGACATCAATAACGAGCTTGGAAAAATTTTAGCACGCTTCCCTAATCAGGAAAAAAATGTGCTAGAATTTTACCAAAAAAATCCAAGCGCAATTCAACAGCTGCGCGGCTCAATCATTGAAGAAAAAACCATCGACTTTATTTTAGCTCGCGATTCAATCGAGAAGAAAAAAATTTCGCTAAAAGATTTTGATAAAATCTGGGCGAAAGCTAATGAAGAGTAAATTTCCAAAGCGGGTTCGAATTTTTTCGATCCCGCTTTTTTTCTAAAAATCTAAATTTTTCCCCTCATGTCTAGTTTTGTTGAAGCCGTAAAATTGGCTAGTTTTGCCATCCATAAAGAAGGCTACAAATTCATCATAATCTTTGCTTTGGCAACCGCTGGCCTAGCGCTTTTAAACAATAATCTGGGTTTGATTGGAATTGTGGCAACTTTGTGGTGTATCTTCTTCTTCCGCGATCCAGAAAGAGTAATTCCAACCGACAAAGATGTTATCGTCAGCCCAGCCGATGGCGTGGTGACGGTGGTTGAATATGGCGTGGAAGCACCAAAAGACCTGGGTTTTGGCAGCAAAAAATTTAACAAAATCAGCATTTTTCTAAACGTCTTCAATGTTCACGTAAACCGCGTGCCTGTTGCTGGTAAGATCACTAAAGTCAGCTATAAATCAGGTGAATTTCTCAGTGCAAATGCAGCAGATGCCAGTGAAAAAAATGAAAGAAATTCTGCTGTAGTTAAAACCGCTGACGGCACTGAAATTGTTTTTGTGCAAGTTGCAGGATTGGTTGCGCGTCGTATCATTTCTGATTTGAAAGAAGGTCAAGAAGTTAAAACCGGAGATCGTTACGGTATCATTCGCTTTGGCAGTCGCGCTGATCTTTATTTTCCAGATGGCGTTGAGATCAAGGCACTCTTAGGCCAGACCATGATTGGCGGCGAAAGTGTTATTGCAAAATTGTCTAAATAAAAAACTAAAAACATGCGTTCTCCAAACATTGCAAAACTTGCTTCAAAGCGCGAAGAAGCCAGAATTGGCGGCGGTCAGAAGCGTATCGACGTTCAGCACTCAAAAGGTAAACTAACTGCACGCGAAAGAATTGAAGTCTTGCTTGATCCAGATTCTTTTGAGGAATATGGCCTTTACGTTGAGCATCGTTGCTCGGATTTTGGCATGGATGATAAAAAGCATCCAGGTGATGGAGTGGTGACTGGTCAAGGTACAATCAACGGTCGTTTAGTTTTTGTTTACAGCCAAGATTTTACGGTGATGGGTGGTTCGCTTGGCGAGGCGCATGCGAAAAAAATCTGCCAGATTTTGGACAAAGCCATGCAAGTTGGTGCGCCAGTAATTGGTATTAATGATTCTGGCGGTGCGCGTATCCAAGAGGGTGTAGATTCTCTTGGTGGTTATGGTGAAATTTTCCAACGCAATATCGATGCAAGCGGCGTTGTTCCGCAAATTTCTCTAATCATGGGGCCATGCGCTGGTGGCGCAGTTTATTCGCCAGCTCTGACCGATTTTACAGTGATGGTGGAAAATTCTTCTTACATGTTTGTCACTGGCCCAGATGTGGTTAAGACGGTGACTCACGAAGAAGTGACGCAAGAAGATTTGGGCGGCGCTTCGGTGCACGCTGCAAAATCTGGTGTGGCGCATTTATCTTTCAAAAGCGACATCGAGACTTTGTTGCAAACTCGCCGCTTGATCAACTTTTTGCCGCTTTCTAACCAGAAAGAAACTCCGCATATTCCAGTGGAAGATTCTGCTGACCGCATTGACGTTTCGCTCGACACGCTAGTTCCGGAAAATCCAAACCAGCCTTACGATATGTCTGAGTTGGTTGAGAAAATTTTGGACGAAGGCGACTTCTTCGAAATTCAGCCAAATTACGCTAAAAATATCATGGTTGGTTTTGGTCGTATGGAAGGCGACACTGTTGGCGTTGTGGCCAATCAGCCAATGCATTTGGCGGGATGTCTTGACATTAAAGCTTCAGAAAAAGCAGCGCGCTTCATTCGTTTTTGCGATGCATTTAACATTCCAATTCTAACTTTCGTTGACGTGCCTGGATTTTTGCCGGGCTGCGATCAAGAGCATTCTGGAATCATTCGCCACGGCGCGAAATTGCTTTATGCTTATGGTGAAGCGAGCGTGCCAAAAATCACTGTTGTGACGCGTAAAGCCTATGGCGGCGCTTACATTGTGATGAATTCAAAACATTTACGTGGCGACGTGAATTACGCCTGGGCTAATGCAGAAATTGCGGTGATGGGTCCAGAAGGTGCGGTTGAAATTATTTTCCGCGAAGATGCGAAAAATCCAGAAAGTAAAGCCAAACGCGTGGCAGAATATCGCGAAAAATTTGCTTCACCTTTCGTAGCAGCCTCGCGCGGCTTTATTGATGAAGTAATTCGCCCACAAAATACACGCAAAAGAATCTGTGCCTCTTTGCAAATTTTGAAAAATAAAAAAGTTCATAAGCCTTGGAAGAAGCACGATAACTTGCCGCTCTAGAGCCTAAGCTAATTCAGATTTTAAGCGCGAATGATTCTGGTTTCTGCAAAAAACCTTAAAAAGGCGCTTAAAATCTTATCCACTTTCTACCAGATTCAGAAATTCGTCATAGCGAAAAAGCTTAAGCAGTGCCTGATATTTCTGGCTTGACGGCATTTCTAAGTTTTTGTCTTTAAGTAAAATCACTTCTGCGTTTTTGCGCGCGATTTTGAGTAAATCGCCATCTGTTTCCAAGTTTGCGATACAAAATTCTGGAAAGCCGCTTTGTTTCGTGCCAAGCAATTCGCCGCTTCCGCGCATTTTTAAATCTTCTTCAGCAATAAAAAATCCGTCATTCGATCTGCGTAAAATATCCAGTCTTTGTCTGGCATTTTGGCCAAATTTTTTGCCGTAAAGCAAGATGCAAAAAGATTTTTTATCTGATCTTCCCACGCGTCCGCGCAGTTGATGCAGCTGTGACAATCCAAAATTTTCAGCATTTTCGATGATGATTATTGTTGCATCGGGAACGTCGATGCCAACTTCGATGACTGTGGTTGCAACCAGTATTTTGAGGCCTCCATCGCTTTTCGAAAATTCTGCCATCACTTTTTCTTTTTGCTCTTCTTTCATTTTTCCATGAATCAAGCCAACAGTTTTTTCGTCAAAAATTTCTGTCAGTTCGTCAAATTTATCCGTCACAGCAGCAAGCTCTAAATCAGGCCTTTCCTTGCTTGGCAAGGTTTCATCAATTTCGCTTGGTTCAATTATTGGGCAAATCCAATAAATCTTCTCACCACGTGCAAGGGCGCGTTTCATGGCGGCGTGAACTTCGGCTGATTTTTTTTGTGACAAAATCAGTGTTTCAATTTCTTGGCGATTCTGCGGTTTTTCGCCCAAAATTGAAATTTCCATATCGCCATAAAGACCCATCATCAAGCTGCGCGGAATGGGCGTTGCAGACATTAATAAAACATCAACATCGTTACTTTTTTCTACTAATTTTAGTCGCTGCAAAACACCGAAGCGATGTTGTTCGTCAATTACAGCAAGTCCAAGATTTTTAAATTTTACATCATCTTCTAAAACCGCGTGGGTGCTGATTAAAAGCTGTATTTCGCCGGTGAATAATTTTTCTAAAATTTTAGATTTTTGTTTTTTTGTTGTAGCAGAAGTGAGGATTTCGAGGCTAATTTCAAAATGCTGCAAGAAGCGCTGGAAGTAGGCGAAATGCTGCTTGGTGAGAGTTGTGGTTGGGGCAATTACACAAGCTTGTTGATTTTTTGATATGGCACCAAGGCATGCGGCTATTGCCACCACGGTCTTTCCACTGCCAACATCACCTTGCAAAAGTCGCAGCATTTTTTTGTTTGAAAAAATTTCTGCAGAAATTTCCGAAATTGCCTGAAGCTGCGCTGTTGTTGGCTTAAAAGGCAGCGAAGTTAAAAAATCTTGTGCAAGATTTTTTGAAGTTGGAGTAAAATTTTTTGTTGGTTTTGTTTTTTGTTTAGCGAGCAGAGCCGCGATTTGCCAGGCTAGAAGCTCATCATAAGCAAGCCGCTGGCGTGCTAAATTTTTTTTCTCCTCAAGGTTATTTCCAAAAAAATGCAAATTTTTTAAAGCCTCGTCAAAGCGCGGCCAGCCTTGCTTTGTGAGTAATCGCTCGTCAATTACTTCTTCATTTTCTTGCGTAATTTTTCGTAAAACTTCTTCGATTTTTTGACGTAAAAATTTTTGTGAGATCGCTGCGCCAAGCGGGTAGATCACATTTAAGTGCGGCATTTTTTCAATCTCGGCAATTGGTAAAATTTCTTGCGGATGGCTGATATTATTTTCACCAGAAAAACGCTGCAAATGCCCTAACACAGAGATCTCTGAGCCAATTGGCATTTTAGTGATTTGGCTTGGGAAAATTTTGAAAAAAACCAAATTTACGTAACCGCTTGGCGTGTAGCAGATAACTTTGTAAGGCTGGCGCGCGTTGGCGGGCTTGATGTGCGACTCAACTTTTGCCTTGATAATAACTAATTCGCCATTTTGCGTTTCAAAAAGGCGAGGGCAAAACGAAATTTTTTCGGCGCGGATGGGAGCATGTAGCAGTAAGTCGAAAAGGCGATCTCCGCCAATAAGTCGTGAGAGAAATTTTGTTAAAACTGGCCCAATTCGCGGAAGTTTTGAGATTGGTGTAAGTAAAATTGACTGCTGCCGCAAGCTATTCTTCGCCCCGTTGATTTCTTCTTGCCTCGTCACGTTTTTTGATTGATTCGCGTTTGTCGTAGAGCTTTTTGCCTTTCCCGATCCCAATTAAAACTTTGGCGATATTTTTTTTGTTGAAGTAAACTTTGAGCGGAAAGAGCGAGTAGCCTCCGCTGGCCATTTTTCCAATGATTTTTTCTAGCTGTTTTTTACGAACTAAAAGTTTGCGCGGCCTTTTTGGCGCGTGGTTGAAGCGGTTGGCGGATTTATATTCGCTGATGTTGCAATTAATCAAAAAAAGCTCGCCTGCAGTTTCGGCTACGTAGGCTTCGTTGATGGTTGCTTTACCATCACGTAGCGATTTTACTTCGCTGCCAAGCAGCATTATTCCTGCTTCTAGCTCTTCTTCGATTGTGTAATTAAAATGGGCCTTTCTGTTGGTAATCACCTTGATTTACCTTGGTTTAAGTTAGTTTTTTTAAGGAAAGTTTGCAGCTTAATTGAGCTAAGAAAACTGACTTGCAAATAAAAAACCGATTCATAGGTTGCGCCCCTCTTTTTTGGTGCCCCGCTTCAGGTAAGTTTCAAAATACAATTCAACAATTTCAATTATGCCTCTTTACGAGACCGTTTTTATTGCTCGGCAAGATTTAACCGCCGAAGACGTTGATGCCTTGACTGGCAAGTTTTCCAAGATCATCGCTGATGGCGAAGGAAAAGTAGTTTCCAAAGAATATTGGGGTCTTCGCAACCTTTCTTTTAAAGTTAAAAAGAATGTTCGCGGACATTACATTTTGCTTAACATCAACGCTCCATATGCAGCAGTTGCTGAGCTTAAGCGTGTTATGGGTTTCAATGAAGACGTTATTCGAAGTGCAACTTTTTGTGTTGAATCTCACCAAGAAGAATCGCCTTTGTTTATTTCTGCCAATGCCAAAGATTACAAGGCTGGTAAGGTTGCAGTTAAGAAGCAGCCGAACAAATTCGATCTAGTTTTGGATCAAGTTCAATTTGATATTTAAGGAGAAAATATGGTCCAAAGAAACTCTAGACCGCACAATAAAAACAATAACAACAGCAACAAACCTTTGCAAAATACCGAAGAAGGCTACGTAAAAGTATCTCTGGTTAATCAAAGTGTTTTTATCAGAAGAAAAAGAGCTTGCCCACTTCGCGATATCGCTGTTGAGGAAATCAATTACAAAAACCTAACTTTGTTGAATAAATTTCTTTCTGAAAGAGGAAGAATTATTCCAGCTCGTATCACCAACGTAGAGATCAAAAAACAAAGAGCGCTTGCAAATGCAATTAAACGCGCACGCCAATTGGCACTTATTTCTCCAATCAAAAAAGACGTAGTCGTAAATAGTTAAAACATGAAAGTAATCCTTATTGCTGCAGTTTCAAATTTGGGCAGAATCGGTGATGTTGTTGAGGTAAAAAGTGGATTTGCAAAAAACTTTTTGATCCCAGCTAAAAAAGCCATCTGCTTCACAGTCAATAACCATAAGGTTTTTGAGGCTAAAAAGCATGAATTCGAACAAGCGAATCAATCAAATCTCGCTACTGCAACTAAACTAAAAGAGCAGGTTGCCGGTAAAGATTTCATCATCATCGAGAACGCATCGGATGATGGCAGACTTTATGGCTCGGTTAACTCTTCAGTTATTGCGGCAAAAATTAACGAAACTTTGGGCGCTAAATCTATTTCTCGCCTCGACGTGTTTTTGAAAAAACCAATCAAAGAAATTGGTGTTTACGAAGTAAGCCTTGCTCCTCACTCAGAAGTTAGCTTTGTTGCTCGTGTTATTGTCACTCGAAGCGAGTCAGAGGTGAGTGCTCTTTTGAAAGCTGAGAAAAAAGGCGATAAAAAATCTGCAGAAGAAGTAAGTGCGCCAGAAGCCGCATCTGAAACCGAAGCGGCCCCAGCTGAAAAAGCAAAAAAGCCAAGAAAGAAAAAAGCTGAAAGTGAATCACAAGAAGCTGCGGCAGAATAATTACTTCGCTTTATAGAGATTAAAAAACCGCCTGCAGAGAAATTTGCAGGCGGTTTTTTTTGCGCATTTTTTTGCTGCTATCTGCGTCTTTTTTTAGGTTAGTTTTTTTGACCAAACGAAAAATCTAGTTGCTTTTTAAAAAAGCTATTTTTCAAAATTTCCCTCCCGGTTTTTTTGAATTTGTTTCGTTGTTTTTTGAGCAAAATTTTGCTCAAAACTTTTTTAAGATTTTTACGACTTTTTTAAAAAAATTTTAAAAAAACTTTTTAACAAAAAGTGATCAAGCCTTTGTTATCAAGGCTGCAAGCCTCAATTTATGTCGCGCAAAGTTCTTTAGAAAAATCTTAACATGTGATGTTGACATCTAACTTTTGATTGTTTTAATTTGCGCCCTCCTAATTTTCTTAAGAAGTTTTTTGAAGCTCTTAGAAGAAGGTGTTTTAAGCCTAGCTGTTAAAAGGCTAAATTCTTTAGAAGAATCTAAATTCGATTCAGGTTTCTTATCCGAAACTCTCTTAAAATTTTTTTTGAGAGTCGAATTTTTTTGTCTCTAAAGTTGGCTTAAAAGCTGTTTTTACATCGTAAATAAATGACAACTAGAGAATACCGCAATTAGTTGTGAGCCTTTGAAAATAGGGTTTGCAGCGATTAGCGAAAATTCAAATTCAAGCAATTCGAAAGAATTGTAGAGTTAAAAAGTTTATCTCAAGAGAACCTTAATTGATTCAGGCGTTAGTGCAATTTACTCTGCACATAGATTTGAAAAATAAGCAAATTAAGGGCATTTGATGGATGCCTTGGCATAGAAAGGCGATGAAGGACGTTACAGGCTGCGATAAGCCTCGGGTAGCTGCCAATAAGCTTTGATCCGAGGATTTCCGAATGAGGAAACTCACTCTCTTTTAGAGAGTATCCCTAACTGAATTCATAGGTTAGGGAAGCGAAACCCAGTGAACTGAAATATCTAAGTAGCTGGAGGAAAGGACATCAACAGAGACTCCGTTAGTAGTGACGAGCGAAAGCGGACCAGGCCAGTTTTGAGAATTTGTTAATTAGAATAACCTGGAAAGGTTAACCACAGAGGGTGATAGTCCCGTATTGATAAAAACAAGTTTCCAAACTCGAGTAGGGCGGGACACGTGAAATCCTGTCTGAACATGGGTGGACCAGTTCATCCAAGCCTAAGTACTCTTCTATGACCGATAGTGAACAAGTACCGTGAGGGAAAGGTGAAAAGAACCCCGATAAGGGGAGTGAAATAGATACTGAAATCGAATGCCTACAAGCAGTTAGAGCTCCATTAGGGAGTGATAGCGTACCTTTTGTATAATGGGTCGGCGAGTTAATTTTGTTGTGCAAGCTTAAGTCGTAAGATGTAGGCGCAGCGAAAGCGAGTCCTAACAGGGCGATTGAGTACAGCGAATTAGACCCGAAACTAGATGAGCTAGTCATGACCAGGTTGAAGGTAAGGTAACACTTACTGGAGGACCGAACCCATTAACGTTGCAAAGTTACGGGATGAGTTGTGATTAGGGGTGAAAGACTAAACAAATCTAGATATAGCTGGTTCTCCGCGAAATCTATTTAGGTAGGGCGTCAGATGATTACCGTTGGGGGTAGAGCACTGTCAAGGCTAGGGGGTCCAAAAGACTTACCAAACCTTAACAAACTCCAAATACCAACGAGTACAGTCTGGCAGGCAGACGGCGGGTGCTAAGGTCCGTCGTCGAGAGGGAAACAGCCCAGACCATCGTCTAAGGTCCCTAAATTATCACTAAGTGGGAAAGGAAGTGAGAAGGCCAAAACAACCAGGAGGTTGGCTTAGAAGCAGCCATCCTTTAAAGAAAGCGTAATAGCTCACTGGTCTAATTAAGCCTTCTTGCGCCGAAAATGTAACGGGGCTAAAGTGATATACCGAAGACATGGATTTCTAGGCATTGTGCCTAGAAGTGGTAGCGGAGCGTTGTGTACGTCTGTGAAGGTGAACCGTCAGGTTTGCTGGAGATATCACAAGTGAGAATGCCGACATGAGTAACGATAAAAAATGTGAGAAACATTTTCGCCGAAAATCCAAGGTTTCCTGCTTAAAGTTAATCTGAGCAGGGTTAGTCGATACCTAAGGCGAGGCCGAAAGGCGTAGCCGATGGAAATTAGGTTAATATTCCTAAACCGAGGGATGAGTGACGGAGCGTACTTTTCTGTATCTTCTTATTGGATTGAAGGTGCAGCGAAGTTGCTTCCAGGAAATAGCCTCCCGATAAGATCGTACCAAAACCGACACAGGTGGATGAGTTGAAGATACTAAGGCGCTTGAGAGAACTACACTGAAGGAACTAGGCAAAATGCATCCGTAACTTCGGGAAAAGGATGGCCTGCTGTGGCGCAAGCCGCAACAGGTGGCACATAAATGGGGGTAGCGACTGTTTACCAAAAACACAGGGCTCTGCTAAATCATTAAGATGAAGTATAGGGTCTGACGCCTGCCCGGTGCTGGAAGGTCAATTGATGGTGTGCAAGCACCTGATCGAAGCCCCAGTAAACGGCGGCCGTAACTATGACGGTCCTAAGGTAGCGAAATTCCTTGTCGGGTAAGTTCCGACCCGCACGAATGGCGTAACGACTTCCCCTCTGTCTCCAGTGTAGACTCAGTGAAATTGAATTTGCCGTTAAGATGCGGTATTCCTGCGGTTAGACGGAAAGACCCCGTGCACCTTTACTATAACTTTACACTGAAATTAAAAATGAGATGTGTAGGATAGGTGGTAGACTTTGAAGCTTGGTCGCTAGGCCAAGTGGAGTCGTCCTTGAAATACCACTCTTCTTATTTTTGATTTCTAACTAGAGCATCTGAATCGATGCTTAGGACACTGTATGGTGGGTAGTTTGACTGGGGCGGTCGCCTCCCAAAGAGTAACGGAGGCGCGCAATGGTAAGCTCAGACTGGACGGAAATCAGTTTTAGAGTGCAATGGCAAAAGCTTGCCTGACTGCGAGACCCACAAGTCGAGCAGAGTCGAAAGACGGTCATAGTGATCCGGTGGTTTCTGTATGGAAGGGCCATCGCTCAACGGATAAAAGGTACGCCGGGGATAACAGGCTGATGATTCCCAAGAGTTCATATCGACGGAATCGTTTGGCACCTCGATGTCGGCTCATCACATCCTGGGGCTGAAGAAGGTCCCAAGGGTTCGGCTGTTCGCCGATTAAAGTGGTACGTGAGCTGGGTTCAGAACGTCGTGAGACAGTTCGGTCCCTATCTGCCGCAGGTGTTGGAAAATTGAGAGGAGCTGACTTTAGTACGAGAGGACCGAGTTGGACGTACCAATGGTGTTCCAGTTGTTCCGCCAGGAGCATTGCTGGGTAGCTAAGTACGGACGGGATAACCGCTGAAAGCATCTAAGTGGGAAGCCTCCCTCAAAACAAGTTTTCCCTATTAGGGTCGTGGAAGACTACCACGTTGATAGGCTGGGTGTGTAAGGGCAGTGATGTCTTAAGCTAACCAGTACTAATAACCCGATTGGCTTATTTTTTAAGCTATGTGCAGTGTTAATTACACTCGCATGAATCAACATAAAGTTCGAGATAAACGACGAATTCGCGAAAGCAGGTATCTCTAGTTGTCAGCCAAGGAAAGGAATTTAAGCCTAAAAACTTAAACCCTTTCTTTGGTGTCAGTGTCACTTATTGACTTGGTGATGATAGCTGTGTGGAACCACTCGATTACATTTCGAACTCGCAAGTGAAACGCACGTAGCGCCGATGGTATTTGGTCGTTAGGATCAGTGAGAGTAGGTTATCGCCAAGTCTTTTGGTGACATTGATTTTATTTACTTTTGAAAAACTTAAAAAACCCGCTTGGTTTAAAAACCAGGCGGGTTTTTTATTGTCTAAAATTTGGTGAAGTTTTTGGTTTTTTTGAGTTCTTGGGCGCAAGGAAGGCGCGCTAGAATAATTTATTTTCGCCTCTGTATTTCTTTTTCTAGATATCCTTTGTGACGCGTAAAACAGTAATGCTGAGGTCGAAGCATGGCGATGGTGTACGGTAGACGGTAGGCGCATGCTTCGACAAGCTCAGCATGACTCAATTTTTTTGTAACGCGGGATACTTACTTTTCTTTTTTTTGTGCTGGGGCAGGGTTTTTAAACCCAACTCGGGCGTTCATGCAAACTAGTTTTCGAGAAATTGGCAATGACAAGGGGCGCGCCTAAAATGCTGACTTGTCAAAGAAAGCGTCACCAGCAGGAAATGGCGGATTTGCCTTCTTCCATTTTGCGTTTTTGCCAGATCGATCTGGCAAATCTGCCGTATGGGAAATTACTAGCTGCGAGGTTAAAAATTTCTTGTGCTTGGGCGGGTTACGTAAGCCAGAGCAAAAACTTTCATGAAGGTAAATATCCCTTTACAACACGTAAATAGTCATGCTGAACTTGTCGAAGCATGGCGATGGAAAGGCGCATGCTTCGACAAGCTCAGCATGACTCAATTTTGTTGTGATGGGATACTTACATTCATGCAAATTCAGATTACAAATTGCAGGAAATTCAGGTCGGCATCACGTAACTCTGACCTAAATGTTTTGACGGCGCGCTTCCAAAAAAAAACCTCAACTTTTCTTCCACCAAAGGTTTGAAATTTCCCCAAGTGATTCCTAGCTTCCGACTCGAAATTCGATTCGAAATTTCCCCCGAAAAATTCCTAAAAATTCATGAAAAATTCTCGTAAAAACTTTTTGACCTGGCTGCTGATTTTTGCTGTGGTGATGACAATCTCAAACCTGATTGGAGGCCCAGATGGCCTGGCTGGAAACAAAATCGTCTTCAGCGATTTTATGAAAAAAGTTGACGCTGGTGAAGTGACGCAAGTCGAAATTAAAGGAAGCGATTTGGTTGGAAAATTGAAGGACGGCGTGCAGTTCTACACTTACCTTCCCGAATACCCAAATCTTGTTGAAAAGCTGCAGGAAAAAAATGTTGAAATCAGCGTGCTGCCGCTTGTCTCTAAATCAGAAAAAGTAATTTCAGGAATCCTTGGTTGGTTGCCTTTCATTTTAATGATTGGTCTGTGGATTTTTCTTGCACGCGGAGCCTCTGGTGGCGGACGTGGCGGAGCTTTTGGATTTGGCAAATCGCGCGCCAAATTGCTGCAAGAAAATAAAAATAAAGTCACTTTCGCTGACGTTGCTGGCATTGACGAAGCCAAGCAGGAGTTGAGCGAAATCGTCGATTTCTTGAAGGACGCAAAAAAATACACTGAACTTGGCGCAAAAATTCCGCGTGGTTGTCTTTTAATTGGTTCTCCTGGAACGGGAAAAACCTTGCTTGCCCGCGCCATTGCTGGTGAAGCAGGCGTGCCATTTTTCTCAATCTCTGGTTCTGACTTTGTTGAAATGTTTGTTGGTGTGGGTGCTAGCCGTGTTCGCGACATGTTTGAACAGGCAAAAAAATCTGCGCCTTGTATTGTTTTTATTGATGAAATCGACGCAGTTGGCCGTCACCGCGGCTCGGGAGTTGGTGGTGGAAATGACGAACGCGAGCAAACGCTAAACCAATTGCTCGTTGAAATGGATGGCTTCGCTGAAAATGAAGGTGTGGTGATCATTGCCGCAACCAATCGCCCTGACGTGCTTGACCGCGCGCTTCTGCGCCCGGGTCGTTTTGATCGTCAAATTACGGTGCCAAGCCCAGACCTTGTTGGACGTGAGCAAATCCTTGCCGTGCATTTGAAAAAAGTTGCTGCTGCTGCGGATATTGATCCAAAAACGCTTGCTCGTGGAACGCCTGGATTTGCCGGTGCTGACCTTGCTAACTTGGTCAACGAAGGCGCGCTAATGGCGGCTAGAAAAAACCAGAAAATGGTGACAATGAGCAATCTTGAAGAAGCGAAAGATAAAATCATGATGGGTTCAGAACGTAAGTCGATGATCATGCAACAATCTGAAAAAGAGCTCACTGCTTACCACGAAGCTGGCCACGCAATTACGGCAATAAATTCGCCGAATTCTGATCCAATTCACAAAGCAACAATCATCCCGCGTGGCCGTGCTTTAGGATTGGTAATGCGTTTGCCAGAAAATGATCGCTTCTCTGTCACTCGTGCAAAACTTCACGATGATCTAGTTGTGGCAATGGGTGGTCGTGCTGCAGAGGAATTGATCTTTGGCTATGACAAGGTGACAACTGGCGCATCTTCCGACATTTCGCAAGCAACCGACATGGCGCGCAACATGGTGACGCGCTGGGGTTTGAGCGACAAAGTTGGTACAATAGATTATTCTGAAGACGATGGTGCAAAATTCTATGCAGCGAACAAGCCTTACAGCGAAGAGACTGGAAAGGTAATTGATGAAGAAGTTCGCCGTATCGTTGACGAAGGTTTGCAGAAAGCGAAAAAAATGCTGCTCGAGAAAAAAGACGATCTTGAAAAGCTGGCGCGAGCTTTGCTTGAATTTGAAACTTTGACGGGTGACGAAATCAAGGACATTTTGGCTGGAAAGGCTATTCGTCAAAATTTTGCCAGCGCCACTTCTTCTGCAAGTTCGACAGCGGCAAGCTTCTTGCCGAACCTAAATGGATAATGAAAAAACTTTTTGCGGCAATTCTTTTTAGTATTCTTGCCGCAAGCGCCAGCCAAGCGCTGGCCCAGGTTAGTGAAGAAATCATTAACCAGCAGAATCGTCTTTTGCAGCGCAACACGCAGTTTGAAGATGGGCGCAAAAATGAGCGGGAATTGAGGGAAAATGCCGAAGAAAGAAAGGTAATTGAGCAAGAGCAAGGAGATGAAGAAGATTTGGATGAAGTTGGTTTAGTGGTGCAAAAGTTGGAAGGCCTACGCTGCTTTCGCATCAATGAAATCAAGGTTTTGCGTAATGATTTAATTACGAGTGAGCAAGCTGCTGCAGTCACTTCTGAGTACGAAAAAAAATGTCTGACCAAAAAAACAATCAGCAAAATTAGCGAAAAAATTCAGCAACTTTTATTTAACGAAGGTTACGTCAATTCGAAGGCAAGCCTTACAAATCAAGGCTTGGAGAGTCGTGTTGTTGAAATCACCGTGCTTACCGGCGTCATTGAAGAAATAATTTTTGCGCCGCGCAGTTTGCTAAATGAGCTGCAGGTTTTGGCGAATTTTGGTGAGTTAAAAAAAGGTAAAATTCTTAATGTTAAGGAAATTGAAAAGGCGCTTAAGCCTTTAAAATCGCTGCCTTCCAGCCATGTGAAGGTGAAGGTTGTTCCAGGAAAAAGTGAATTAAGTTCAATTGTTGTCATTGAAAATGACGTAAAAAATCAGCTGCGCGGCAATTTATCTTACGACAATTACGGCAATAAAATTACTGGCGAGAGGCGCGAAAACATTAGTTTTGAAGCAGACAACACTTTGCACCTCAACGATACCTTGTCACTTTTTCGCACTGCTAATGACTTCGATGAAAAGCGAAAAAAGCAGGGCGGAAATAATTCTTTTGGTGGAAATTTTTCTCTGCCGCTTGGTTCTTACAGGCTTAATCTTGGCTATTCGAACGCGGCTTATTTTTTTCATCAAGATTCTCTGCGATCGGCTGGCGAAACTTCGAATAAAAATTTTGCTCTCGAGAAATCTTGGATTCGAAATGATTTTGTGAAACTGGGCTCAAGCCTTGGGGCAACAATGCGCAACACTCGTCACTTTATTAACGAAGAAAGAGTTTTTGTGTCGAGTCGCAAATCGTCTATTTTGAATTTTGAACTTCCGGTCACTTTCTTTTTAACCGATTCTCTGCTGTTCGTAAAACCGTCTTACAGCAAAAGCCTGAGCGCTTTTGACGCAAAAAAAGACGATAGAAATTTAGACAAAACTTCTGCCAAAAATCAGTTCGATGTTTTTAAAATTTACGCTAATTATTCGCGCGACATCAAAATTTCTGACAAAAAATTTACGCTGAAATCTAACCTTATTTGGCAGCGCTCAAGACAAAGTCTCTATGCAATTGACCGCATCTCAATGGGTGGAATCAGGTCGGTGCGCGGCTTTAAAGAGGGAACGATTTCAGGAGATTCTGGCTACGGATTTCGCAGTGAAATTGTTGCCAATCTTGGTGATTTTGACTTTATGCCGCTGGCGCTAAAAAACTTTTCGCTGGCGCCATTTTATGATTATGGGCATGTTGAATCAAAATATGGCAATTCCAGTGGAAGGCTTGCGGCGGCTGGCTTTGGTCTTGGTTTTAAGAAGGACGGCTGGAAGGGCGAAATGATTTTTTCAAAAGTTCTTTCAAAGGCTCATTTGCTTGGCAATAACTACCATGAGCGGGGTGCGGTCTTTTTTAATTTAGGCTATGAGGTTGGATTTTTTTAGTTGAATTTAGCTCTCCGCGCCACCAAATTCCTGGGCCCTTTCCAATTTTTAAAAATCGAAAAAATATGCAGTTCGAAGTAGCAAAACAAACTTTACTGAAAGCAATTTCTTGCGTGAATGGTGCGGTTGAAAAGCGAAATACCATTCCAGTTTTGCAAAACATCAAGATCGAAGCAACCAAGAACGGCAAAGGTCCAGACGTGGTTTCGCTTTTTGCTACCGACATGGATATTTTGGTGAATTCGACTTTTGAGGTCGACATGAAAAGCAGCGGCTCAACAACCGTGCCATCTCAGATGTTCTTCGACATTGTGCGTAAAATTCCTGATGGTTCAAATATCCTTATCTCGCAAGATGGACCCAATGTTTTGCAAATCAAATCAGGCAAATCGAAATATAGCCTGCCTTGCATTGAAGCGTCAGAATTTCCGAATTTATCGGAAGGCGAGCTTGGCGGTGAAGTTGAAATTGATGGCGAAAAATTGGCCAAAATGATCGACAAAACGCGCTTCGCAATTTCTAACGACGAAACGCGCTACTACCTAAACGGTCTTTATTTGCAGGCCATGGAAAAAGAAGGTTCTTTTGAATTGCGCACTGTTGCAACTGATGGTCACCGTATGGCTTTGTCGGTTCTTCCGGTTAATCTAAAAATTTCTTTTGGTGTGATTTTGCCGAAGAAAACTGTTGCCGAAATTAGACGTGTAATTGACGGCGTTAAGACCATCAAATTTGCGGTTTCGCGCGTTAAAATTAAAATCATTGCTGGTCAAACCACTATTGTTTCCAAGCTAATTGATGGCGAGTTTCCTGATTACGAAAAAGTACTGCCAAAGAACAACACGCAAGTTGCGCTGATTAATAAAAAATCTTTTTTTGATTGCGTTGATCGC
Source organism: Rickettsiales bacterium (assembly GCA_044360285.1). Lineage (GTDB taxonomy): Bacteria > Pseudomonadota > Alphaproteobacteria > Rickettsiales > UBA1997 > UBA2645. The sequence continues at coordinate 2,531 of JBIKKP010000020.1, read as the reverse complement.
GTTTCAACTGTTGCTAACGACAAGCACAGATCGCTGAAATTGACGCTGGAAAATGGTAAGTTGAATTTGCAGGTGAACACCAATGACGGCTCTTTTGCTTATGAAGAAATCGACGTGAATTACAGCGGCGACAAAATTGAAGCGGGCTTCAACTCGCGCTATTTGCTTGACATCATTGGACAGATTGACAAGGAAGAAGTCATCATGCGTTTTCGCGACGGACTGGCGCCGGCGTTGATTGAGGCAAAAGACATGAACTCGGTTTTTGTCATCATGCCGGTTAGAATTTAATTTGAGCTGCGCTGTACTACCGCTCCGTCATCCTTGAAGCCGCAGGCTTCGAGGATGACGGTTTGTTTAGCAGCAAAATGCACGAGATCCTCGAGCCCTACGGGCTCAAGGATGACGGTTGAGGGAAAGGATTTATTTGGTTGTGTTGATTAAAATCTCAAAATTACTGCTGACTGACTTCCTTCGCTCAGGCGGCATTTGTAATGCTGACCTGAAGTTCATGCAATTTTAAATTCTGAGTTGCATGAACGTCCGGGCGGGGTTGCAAAACCCGCCCGAGCACTGACGCAATGATGATGAAGAAAAAAGATTTTATTTTGTTGTGTTGACCAAAATCTCCAAACTACTGCTGACTGATTTTCGAAATTTTCATTCGAAGAAATTAGAATTTTCAAAAAATCTTGTGCTCTTTGCTGGGCAAAATGGAGTTGGAAAAACCAATATCCTGGAAGCTTTGACAATGCTTGGGCGCTCTTCCACCTTGCGCTCGGATGGTTTTGATGAAATGATTTTGGATGACAAAGTTGCACAAAAAAAAGCGCAGCAATTTGCAATTTACGCAGAAATTTTTGGCAGCGAAGTGATTGAAAAAATTGGCATTTCTTTTGATTTAGGTGCGAAGAAAAAAGTTATTCAAATCAATGGCGAGCCTTTGAACGTAAGGCGTCAGAGTGATATCAAAGATCATCTCATCAATTTTATTTTCTTAACTCCCAAGCTTGAGCAGCTTTTTATTTTGAGCAAAAGCGAGCGGCGCGATTACCTTGATAAAATTGTTGCCGACATTGATTTAGAGCACAGCGCGCGCGTTTCTAATTACCAAAAATCTCTGAAAGAACGGCTGCTGATTTTGCAAAAATACCGCAATCAAAACACGGCGCAAAAATGGCTGGATGCAATTGAAACTCAAATTGTTGAGCTTGGCGTGGCAATTGCGTCAGCGCGGCTGGAGGCGGTTAGTTTTTTCAACAAAGCAATTGAATCTTTTTCTTCAAACTTTCCAAAAGCGCAGCTGAAAGTTTTTGGTGAAGTTGAGGAAATGCTTGAAAGTCAAAGCGCGGTGCAGTTGGAAGATTTTTTCCAACAAAAATTGCGAGAAAATCGCGCGGCTGATTTGGAAAATTTTAAGACAAATTTCGGCGTGCATCGTTGCGATTTTGACGCAATTTTTCCTGAAAAAAATGCGCTGGCAACGCGCTCTTCAACGGGCGAGCAGAAGTCGATCATGATTGGAATTACGCTGGCGCGCGCAAAAATTTCTGCTTCTTACAAAAATCAGCCAACGATTTTGATCTTCGATGAAGTGGCGTCGCACTTGGATGACAAGAAAAAAACCGATCTGTTTTTTGAAATAAATTCAACAAATCTGCAGGCGTTTTTCAGCGCAACTTCTGCTGATTTAGTGCCGCCGCAAATTTTGGCGGAAGATTTTTTTGAGGTAAAAAATCTGTGAAAAAAATTTTGGTAATTGGTGCTGGTGCAATTGGCTCGCTTTACGGCGGCAAGCTTGCGCAGGCTGGGTTTGAAGTTTCAATTTTTTGCAGAAGTGGCGCTGATGAAATTAAAAAAAACGGAATTTTTGTTGAGAGTGTTTGGGGAAATTTTTTGTTTAAGCCGCACGAAATCTTCAGCGATCCAAAAAAAATTACGCCAAAATTTGATTTCGTTTTGGTTGCGACAAAAGTTTTGCCAGAAGTCAAAGTTGCCGATTTGATTGTGCCAGCGTTGAGTCCAAGTACTTCGATAATTTTGCTGCAAAATGGAATTCACATTGAAAGCGAGTTGCAAAAAAAATTTCCAAAACATCATTTAATCAGCGCTCTGGCTTTTGTTTGCGTGTCGCGAATTTCGCCGCAAAAAATTCTGCATCAAGATTACGGACGTTTGGTGATTGGTGATTTTTGCAACGAAAATTCCGAAAAAACGCAGGAGCTTGCTGCAGCTTGGAGGCAGTCTGGTGTTGATTGCGCGCTGTCTTCTAATATTCGACTTGAGCGCTGGAAAAAATTAATTTGGAACGCGGCGTTTAATCCAATGTCGGTTCTTTGTGGAGGAGTTACGACACAAAAAATTTTACAAAATGACGCAACGAAAGAGTTGGCGCAAAATGTAATGAGGGAAGTTGTGATGCTTGCGAAAGCTGACGGCTGTGAGTTTGAGAGTGACGTTGTGCAAAAAAATATTGAAGCAACGCAAAAAATGACACCCTACAAAACCAGCATGTTGCTTGATTTTGAGGC
>JBIKKP010000065.1:0-4698 GCA_044360285.1 Rickettsiales bacterium | reverse complement strand
AAATGCGCAAGCTTTGCGCCATCTGCTGGTAAGGTTTCGTCGTGATAGGATTTCGCTTTCTCCGGATCCAGCGCCAGGTTGAATTGATCTTCCCATCTAAATTCAAAACGGGCCTTTGAAAGTTCGTCGTCGTGAGCGCGCGCGGATAAATTTCCTTTCGCTAAATCTGCGGCGTGAGCGGCGATTTTATAGGTGATTACGCCTTCGCGGACGTCTTCTTTATTCGGCAATCCCAAATGTTCTTTTGGCGTGACATAGCAAAGCATTGCCGTGCCAAACCAACCAATCATCGCCGCGCCAATTGCGGAAGTGATGTGATCATAGGCCGGAGCGATATCAGTTGTAAGCGGCCCCAAGGTATAAAACGGCGCTTCGTGGCAAAGCTTAAGCTGCTTCTCCATATTAACTTTAATCAAATGCATCGGCACATGGCCTGGGCCTTCGATCATAACTTGGCAGTCATGTTTCCAGGCAATTTGGGTGAGCTCACCTAAAGTTTCCAATTCACCAAATTGTGCAGCATCATTGGCATCAGCAATTGATCCCGGACGAAGGCCGTCGCCAAGCGAGAAGGCAACGTCATATTGCTTCATGATCTCGCAAATTTCTTCGAAATGCGTGTAGAGGAAATTTTCTTTGTGATGCGACAAACACCATTTCGCCATAATGGAACCGCCGCGCGAAACGATTCCTGTCACGCGGTTTGCGGTGAGTGGAACGTAGCGAAGCAATACGCCGGCGTGAATGGTGAAATAATCTACACCTTGCTGCGCTTGCTCAATTAGTGTATCGCGGAAAATTTCCCAAGTTAAATCTTCAGCAACGCCGCCAACTTTTTCCAGCGCCTGATAAATTGGCACCGTGCCAACTGGCACTGGGCAATTGCGGATAATCCATTCGCGAATGTTGTGGATGTTTTTGCCGGTCGACAAATCCATCAGCGTGTCAGCGCCAAAGCGCGTGGCCCAAATCATTTTTTCGACCTCATCTTCCACGCCAGAAAAAATCGCCGAATTGCCGATATTAGCGTTAATTTTTACCAAGAAATTTCGGCCAATAATCATTGGCTCAGATTCTGGGTGATTGATGTTGTTTGGAATGATGGCGCGCCCTGCAGCAATTTCGTCGCGCACAAATTCTGCAGTGATTTTTTGTGGGAATTTTGCGCCGTAATTTTGTCCGTAATTTTTCAGCGCATCGCGTTTTGACAACTCTTCCACCAACTTTTCACGATTCATATTTTCACGAATCGCCACATATTCCATTTCTTTGGTAATGATCCCGGCGCGCGCATATGCAAGCTGCGTTGGCTTTTGACCAGCTTTGGCGCGAAGTGGTTTGAAGTTTGATAAATCGAATTCCGGCGCAGAAGGCTTGGCACCAGATGCGGTGATTCCGTTATCTTCTGGTTTTACTTCGCGGCCCATATGTTCTTCAACGTCGCCACGCTCTTTGATCCAAGCTTCTCTAAGCTTTGGAAGACCTTTATTGAGATCGATTTTATCCAAAAAATCTTGGTCCGTATAAACGCCAGACGGATCATAAACGGTAAAATTCTTCGTTTCCGATTTTTCCGACAGCGTGATTTGGCGCATCGCAACTTTTACGTCAGAAAATTTTTCGCTTGAAATGTGGATTTTTTTTGAAGCAGGAAGTGGCCCCAAAGTTAGTTTTTTAGAAATCATTTTTTAGAAATTTTTGCAGCAAGGAATAACCGACCAAATTGCTAGGTCATTCATAAATCTTTTACAAGAAAAGTCTTGTAAAGCCTTGATATAAAGGCCGCCATAAAAAAGCAAACCAGCATCGAAAGCAAAACATCGCCAAAAAAATGCGCGCCTTTTGCCATTTGATAAAATCCAAAAATCCAACCCAAAACTAGCGCGAAAGAAAAAGAAAAAATTCGCCAAAATTTTTGTGAAAAAATAAAAAATAAAATGAATAAACAAAATCCTGTCACGGGATGCCCGGCTGGAAAACAGGCTGGTTTTTTTTCTTGCACAAAGCCAGTTGGATAGCTCTCAAAAATTTTAACGTAAGGCGCGTTGCCGCCATAAATCTCTAGGCGGCTTGGACAATAGACATTGGTGAATTTTTTGATATTTCCAGCAATCAAAGTGATAAGAACTAAACCAAGAAAAGTGAGAAAAAATTTATGACGATTGGCAACAAAGTCGATTTTTATTGGCGCAAATTTTGAGGAAATCTTTTTAAAACCAAACAGGCTTGCGACCAGGCAAGATAGTATTACAAGCCCAAGAAGAATTTTTGGAAATTTGTAAAAAATAAATTTTTTTACCGGCTCGTCTTTATCAATTATCCAACTTTTTTTCACAAAATCGAAGAGATGATTTTGGATTTGCAAATCAATTGAAGAAAAATTGACCCAAGCCAAAGCAGCGCAAATCAGGGCTGCGCAGACTATCAAATAAAAATCTTCTTGGTTATTTCGAAGGGAAATTTTTGAGCGAATCATTTTTGAATAAGTGACTTGCAAGCTGATAAAAAGCAATTGCGCGGTTCATTTCCTCAGTGCTGTAATTCTTTGTTTCTGTTTCAACTGAACCCATCCAGCCATAATTTCTTAGCTCAACATCGAAAACTTTTTTCTCTTTTTTTGGCTTAAGCAAAAACAGCTTTGAGCCAGTGAAATAGGCAACTTCCGAGTAAGTGCTGACGAAAGAATAATCGGCCAAATGTTTTTCATTACTTAAAACATCCACGCCAAAAAATTTCGATTGGTAAGATAAATTCAGTAAACCAAGCAAAGTTGGTGCGATATCAATTTGGCTGACATTTTTTGCAAAAACTTTCGGCGATAAAATTTTTGGCGCATAAAAAATTGTTGGAATTTGATAACGCCACAAAGGCACAGAGGTATTGCCCGCGGAACCTGCGCAATGATCGGCAACAAAAACAAAAATTGTGTTATCAAACCACGGTTTTTTTGATGCATCGGCAATCAATTTTCCAATCGCATAATCAGTATATTTCACCGCACCGCCGCGTCCATCTTTTGAAGGAATGTCAATGCGGCCATCGGGATAAGTGAAGGGGCGATGATTAGAAGTTGTCATCACAAAATTAATAAATTGCTTGCCGGCGGCGTGTGATTTATCTGCTTCTAGGATGGTTTTAGAAAAAAGGTCTTCATCAGCAACGCCCCAAGAATTGGCGAAAGAAATTTCGCTCACAGCGAAGCTGGCGCGATCAACAATTTCAAAACCGTTATTTTCATAGAAATAATTCATGTTATCGAAATAGCCAAAGCCACCATAAATGAATTTTGCTTCATAGCCGCGAGCCTTGAGTGGTGAGGCTAGATTAAAAAGATTTTCGTTATTGCTGCGACGAACAATTGAGTTTCCTGGCGTTGGCGGAACTGACAAAGTAAGGGCTTCAAGACCGCGAACAGTTCTTGTTCCAGTCGCTTTTAGGTTGGTAAATAAAATGCCTTTTTTGGCCAACAAATCAAGATTTGGCGTGAGTTTTTGTTTATTTCCAAAAGCGCTCATGAAGTCGGCGCTTAGGCTCTCAACACTTACGAGAATGATGTTATATTTTTTTTCACTGCCTTTTTTTGGCGCGGGAATTAAGCGCGAAATATCATTTTTGTTTAAAAATTTTGCCCGCGGTTCTTGTAAAGAGATCAATTTACGCACTTCTGCAAGCGCCTTTTTTTCATCAATTGTTGCGTAAAGTTCGTCGAAATTAATTTGGTTATTACGATAGGCCGAAAAGAGCTCGTAAATGCCGTTAGCAGCAGCTTCGTTGGCATAATTATTTGGTGAAACTTGAGTGATTTTTGAATTATCAACCGCAAGAAATGCGACCAATAAAAACGCCGCAAAAACTGCAAATTTCTTCGCTTTCAACGCGCGGCTTTCAAATTTTTCAACGATAATTTTTTTGTAAGTCGCAAAAAAAATCGCTGCTGTAAGTAGCGCGATTACCGACAGCAGCTTGCCCATCGGGTAAGATTCGTTAATGTTTCCAACTACTTCCGTGGTGTAAATCAGGTAATCAACGGCAATGAAATTAAAGCGCGTTTGAAATTCTTCCCAAAAAAACCATTCCGCAAAACATGAAAAAATGATGATGCCAAGGAAGACAAAATAAGCGCCGCACAGAAATTTTTGATGAGCTTTGGAATTAAAAACTTTTTGTGGAATCAGAGTATAATAAAGCAGCGGAAGCGCGGCTATGTAGGAGAAAGCCAGGATATCAAAAAACGCACCAACCACATAAATTTTGACTAAAAGCAGCAGAGAAAAATCAATTTCATGCCTTTGCCAAACTAAAAAGATTGTACGAATAACTGCCGAGAGGCCAAGAAAAATTGGCAAAATTTTTGCCCAAGAACTTTGCTTAAGAAAGTTAGAAAATTTTGACATCGATCCTTTGGTAAATTTTACAGAGCTGCACTGCGGAGGGTTTGGCGGTCGATTATTAAGATTTGATTAAGCCAACCTTTTTATTTTTTAAACATCGAAAGCATTCGCCAAGTCACCAGAAATCCGCCAAAAATGTTGATCGAGGCAATAATGATGGCAATGAAACTGAGCACAGAAACCAAGGTTATTCCCTTCGCCGAACCAAGAGCAATCATTGCCCCAACAACAATTACGCCAGAAATTGCATTAGTGACAGACATCAGAGGTGTGTGCAAGGCCGGCGTCACTTTCCAAACCACAAAAT
>JBIKKP010000062.1:0-5298 GCA_044360285.1 Rickettsiales bacterium | reverse complement strand
AAGCTAAAATAAAAATAGTTAGGCTGAAAATAAATGGATCAACACCGCCGCCATTGGCTGAAGAGTAGGCCAATTGAGTGATTTTATGAACCAAAAGATCGGAGTTGCGGGTAATTTCTTCGGTTAGCGAAATAACTTCATTAAGGTCGCTCATTGCTTTAATCTGTTGATTTGAGATGATTTTAAAAACTTGCTGCAAGCTAAAAAAAGCTTCGACCTTGTCAATTACAAACTATTTGACTTGCAGCATCTGCCAAATAAAAAGCCGCGCTCTTTTTTTAGGCGCTGGGGCAGATGCATATTGGCTTTGAAGACCTCGCAAAAAAAACGAAGAAACCCACATATAAACTCTTATATTGGGGCGTAGCCAAGCGGTAAGGCAGCGGTTTTTGGTACCGCCATCGTAGGTTCGACAATTGCAAGCGACAGCTTGCGATTGCAACGCGCCCCTTTAAAAAAATAAAGCTAGCGCGTAATCCTGCCGCGTTAGTTTTTGCAGTTAGCAGGTTAGAAGTTTTTAATTTTGGGGCGTAGCCAAGCGGTAAGGCAGCGGTTTTTGGTACCGCCATCGTAGGTTCGAATCCTGCCGCCCCAACCACTCCCAGCTCATTTCGAGCCCAAAACTTTCAAAACAAAAACAGCTCCTGAAATTGGGCAGATTCGAACCTTAGGTTCGACAATTTTTGTAATTTTTCTTAGAGAACGTAGCGTTTTGCTAGAGATCAAAAAGCAAAAATTCGCAATTTTTCTCAACGGAAATTTGGATTTCTTTTTCATCTTCAATTGCCAGCGCGTCACCTTTTTCTAGGGTGAATTCTGCCACTGAAACTTTTCCTGAAATAATTTGCAGCCAAACTTTTCGATCTTTTTTTACCGAAAAATTCAGCGATTTTTCGACCGAAAATTTTCCTAAATAAATTTCTGCATCTTGATTTATTGCTAAAGAGCCGTCGCGTCCCGAACCTGAAACCACAAGCTTCAACGCATTTTCTTCCGCCTCACCAACAAAAGATTTTTGACCATAGCGCGGCACAATTTGTTTTTCTTTTGGCAAAATCCAAATTTGCAAAAGATGCGTTTCGATATCTTTTTCGTGATTAAATTCTGAGTGAAAAACTCCCGTTCCAGCGCTCATCACCTGCACCTCGCCAGCAAAAATTGTTGAGGAATTTCCCATTGAATCTTCGTGCGAAAGTGCGCCAGAAATTACGTAAGTGATAATTTCCATATCAGCGTGCGGATGCTTGCCAAATCCGGCTTTAGCAGCAATAAAATCTTCATTAATCACCCGCAAATTTCCAAAATTCATGTGCTTGGAATCGAAATAATTCGCAAAAGAAAATGTGTGAAAAGATTTCAGCCAGCCATGATTTGCAAAGCCGCGTTCGGTTGATTTTCTGAGTTTAGGCATTGTCTCTCCTTTTAAAAAATGATTTCAAAACTACATCGCACCACCACTCAACTTACAACAAATAAAACATGAAAACTTTAATCGTAAAATATCTGCCAAGCGGCGCCAATTCTAACACTAAGAAGGTTCTTGATTTGTTCTTACAAGAAATTTCAAGCAAAAATTCACAAATCGAAACCATCGATTTGCTCAAAGAAAAAATTCCAGTTTTTGACGAAAGCAGCATTCAAGCCTATTACAAACGTAATTACGGCGGAGCAAAACTTGAAGCCTCTGAAGCAAAATTACTGGAAAGAAATGACCAACTAGTTGCGCAACTAAAGTCTGCAGATGTTTTGGTCATGGCCTTCCCAATGCACAATTTCGGCACTCCAGCCGCAATTAAATCTTGGATGGATGCGGTAATTTTTAAGGGAGAAACTTTTGATTACGGCCAAAAAATGATGGCAGGAAAAAAAGCGCTAGTGCTCTTCACGTCAGGCGGGGCGTACTCCGAAGACAAATTCAATTTCGATTATCCAAACTGGAATTCAATTGCACTGATGTGCAAAGCCAACTTTTCTTTCATGGGATTTGATGAGTCGGAAGTGCTTGGAGCCTCGCTTCGCGATGAGAAAGCTGCTGCAGAAAATTTAGGAAAACTGCAAGAAAGAATTAAGCAAGTTGTGGCAAAGTGGTATTAAATTAAACAACCTCACATCCCGTCATCCTTGGCCTGAAGGGCCGAGGATCTCGTGTGTTTAGCCGATGAACAAAAAGAGATCCTCGAATTGCTGCGCAATTCAAGGATGACGGGATGCGAGGCCAAGGATGACGACTGAAGAGTCTTAAGGATAGCAAATAATTTGCGATCTACTCGCCAAAAACTTGCTTAAAAATATGCTCAATATGCTTGGTGTGATAGCCGAAATCAAAGAGCGCGTCGAGTTTTTCTGTGCCCATCTTTTCAATAACTTGCGCGTCTTTTTTAAGCAGATCCAAAAAGCTGCTAGACTCGCCCGCCCAAATTTTCATCGCGTTGTTTTGCACAATTTTGTAAGCATCTTCACGCGAAATTCCTGCTTCGTCAATCAGCGTCAAAAGCACACGCTGCGAGAAGACAAGCCCGCCCAAACGATCAAGATTTTTTTGCATATTTTGCGGATAAACGCTGAGATTTTCGATTAGCGAAGCCAGACGAACCAGCGCAAAATCTAGCGTGATGCAGGCATCAGGTCCAATCATGCGTTCAACCGATGAATGCGAAATATCGCGTTCGTGCCACAGCGCGATGTTCTCCATTGCTGGGACAACAGCACTTCTAACAATTCGCGCCAGACCGGTTAAATTTTCACTTAACACCGGATTTCTTTTATGCGGCATAGCTGATGAACCCTTCTGGCCCTTAGCAAAAAACTCTTCCGCTTCCAAAACTTCCGTGCGCTGCAAATGACGAATTTCAACGGCGATATTTTCAATTGAGCCCGCAATCACACCAAGTGCTGCAAAAAATGCTGCGTGGCGATCGCGTGGAATTACTTGGCTGGAAACGGCTTCCTCAGCAAGTCCAAGTTTCTGCGCGACATATTTTTGCACGAATGGATCAACGTTAGCAAAAGTTCCAACCGCGCCAGATATAGCGCAAACTGCAATTTCCTCTTTGGCAATTTTGAGACGCTTGAGGTTTCGTTCAAACTCCGCATAAAAACGCGCCATCTTCAAACCAAATGTCACCGGCTCGGCGTGGATGCCGTGCGAACGGCCAACACAAACTGTGTGTTTATGTTCAAGTGCACGTTTTTTGAGCGCTGCTAAAACGCGCTGCAAATCAGCAATCAACAAATCCGCTGCCTGCGCCAACTGCACCGACAAACAAGTGTCGAGCACGTCTGAACTGGTCATGCCGTAATGCACAAATCGCGAATTCTCGCCGGTTAATTCGGCAAGGTGCGTGAGGAAAGCGATGACGTCATGTTTGGTGGTATTTTCAATTTCATCGATGCGCGCGCAGTCAAATTTTCCACCCGCTTTTGCAAAATTTTCACGAATGCGCGCTGCAGTTCCATTTGGCGCAATGCCAAGCTGCTCTAGCGCCTCCAGCGCATGAACTTCAATATCGAACCAAATTTGGTATTTATTTTCCTGCGACCAGATCTTGGTCATTTCAGCACGAGAGTAGCGAGGGATCATTTTTTTAGTTGTTGATTCGTAGTAGAGCTGGGCGGCATTTACAGTGCCGTCCGAAAATTCATGTCATCACTTTAAAACTCAGCAAAAATCTCTGCGATCATTTTTTGCGCCAGCTTGGCAAGCGCTCTATTGCTGGTTTGGTAATAAGAAAAAATCAAGAAAGCCACTGACAAAGCCAAACCGCGAGCGCGCAGAAATGTTGGTTCGTCTGGATTTAACTCACGTAAAAAAACTTCCCGCTCTGGCGCTGAAAAAATGCCCCAAGCGGCAAGTAAATCGCAGGCTGGATCGCCGATGCCGCACATGCCAAAATCAATGACGGCGCCAAGTTCGCCATTTTTTACTAATAAATTTTGCGGCAATAAATCTCCATGCAGCCAAACTGGCGAGCCCCTGAAATCAGGAGCCTGCAGCGCTTCTTCCCAAATTTTTAGCGCTTTTTTTGCATCAAAAATATCTGCAAGTTGTGAAATTGCGTCGCGAGTTTTTGTGTCGCGATTTTTTAATGACTCGCTGCGATTGGCTATTGGCGCGCTTTCAAGGCTTACATCGTTTTTTTGTAGAGCGGAAATGAAGTGCGCTAAATCTTTGGCGGCACGCTTCATGTCTTGAGGCTCTAAGCTCAAAGCATCATCACCCTCAATCCAAGAATAGATCGCAAAAGAAAATGGATAGAGCTCGCATGCTTCAGCAGCATGGGTTGGTGAGGGAATTTGCAGCGGCAAATTCTGTAATTTCGGCAGCCATTTTATTTCTTTTTTCAACTGAACTTCTGCCGAAGCAATCCGTGGCAACCTAACGCACAGCTCACTTCCCAGCCGATAAATTGTGTTGTCGGTTCCAATCGAATTAAGTTTTGAAATCGGTAATTTAGAAAATTGCGGGAAAAATTCGCTCAGCAGCGCACGCACTAAATTAGCGTCGCTAGCTGCTTCGTCTTTGTGCATTTTCATTGGTTTTGGGAGGAAGGTTGTGTAGTCATGCTGAGGTCAGTCGAAGCATGACTACAGCACGCGATTAGTCACCCTTCGACAGGCTCAGGATGACTAAAAAAGTTACAAAATAAACTTCGACAAATCGGTTTTATTCGAAGCCAAATCACTGCGCTCGGGCGGGGTTTGCAACCCTGATCCGAAACGTTCATGCAAAATTCAGAGCACGATTTGCATGATCGCCAGGTCGGCATTACAAATGCTGATCTGAGCGGAGGATTACTAAATACACGAATTTTCTACCCGGGTAGAAAATTTAAAAAAACCCCTGCGAAGACAGCAATGAAGCCTGTTTTCAGACTTGCTAAATTTCAAAAAAACTTACCAAAAACTCCGCCTTATGCTCGGGCGGGATTTGTAATCCCGCCCGAAACGTTCATGCAAAATTCAGAGCACGATTTGCATGAACTTCCAGGCGGCATTACAAATGCCGCCTGAGCGGGGAAGGTTGGTAGTCATGCTGAGGTCAGTCGAAGCATGGCTACAACGCGCGATTAGTCACCCTTCGACAGGCTCAGGATGACTAAAAACTTACAAAATAAACTTCGACAAATCGGTTTTGTTCGAAGCCAAATCGCCTGCGCTCGGGCGGGGTTTGTAACCACAACTGTCCCAACGTCTAAATCCCGAATCTCTCAAAACCCTTGATATCATGAGCTTGATTGGACATAGAAATTTTTTTCTATGTTTTTTTTGATCGTGAGTTGCTCTCGTTTGCAGAAAATT
>JBIKKP010000070.1:0-3117 GCA_044360285.1 Rickettsiales bacterium | reverse complement strand
CTGGATGCTGGTCGAGGTTTGTAACCCCCGACCACACGTTCATGCCAATTCAAAAAACTTGCTCAAAATTACGCAGGAACTTCTGGCAGCATTGCGTGACACCGCCCAGCAACTAGACCGCCTTCTTCGCAATATCCCTACGTACAAAACCATCCGCCCAATTGATTTTATCAACCGCGGCGTAGGCCTTCTCTCTTGCTTTTGCGAAGGTTTCTGCTTGTGCTACAATGTTTAAAACACGGCCGCCATTTGCTAAAATTTTTCCATCTTTTTTCGTTGTTCCGGCGTGGAGAATTTTTACAGCAGCGATCTGGCCTGCAACTTCCAAATCCTTGATTTCTGTGCCTTTGGCATAGTTTTTTGGATAGCCTTTGGCGCACATCACCACGCAAACTAGTTTTTTTTCTTCGTCAAATTCCGGCGTGAATTGATCCAATTTTCCAAAAATCGCCGCTTCAATTAGTGCAACAAAATCTGATTTAATTCGTGGTAAAATTACCTGCGTTTCCGGGTCGCCAAAACGGGCGTTAAATTCTAAAAGTTTTGGGCCTTTTGTGCCAATCATTAAACCGGCAAATAAAATTCCGTTAAACGGCGCGCCAATAGTTTCAAGGCCGCGCAGCGTTGGTTTAATAATTGTTTCGATAATTTCTGCTTCCAATTTTTTATCGATAAAAGGTGAGGGTGCAAAGGTTCCCATGCCGCCGGTGTTGGGACCTGTTTCATTTTCACCAACCCTTTTGTGATCATGGGCGAAGCCAAGTGGCAAAAAGTTTTTACCGTCGCAAAGCACGAAATAGCTGGCTTCAAATCCGTCCAAAAATTCTTCGATAATAATTTTTTTACCCGCTTCACCAAATTTTCCGGCGAAAAACTCATCAATAGTTTTTGCTGCTTCATCAAAATCTTGCGCAATAGTCACGCCTTTGCCAGCAGCCAGTCCGTCGGTTTTAATGACACAAGGAAAACCAAGTTTTTGAACGAAATTTTTTGCTGGAATTGCCTCAAAAAATACTTCGTAAGCCGCAGTTGGAACCTCGTTATTGCTGGCGATTTCCTTCATAAAAATTTTTGAACCCTCAAGCTGTGCCGCTTTTTTTGATGGGCCAAAAACTGGAATTTTATTTGCGCGTAAATCGTCGCAAAGCCCGTCAACTAGAGGCTGCTCTGGTCCAACAAAAACAAAATCAATTTGGTTTTTTTGGCAAAAATCGATGATTTTTTCGTGCTCATTTTGCGCAATATCTTCAACATTTTGTGCAATTTCGGCTGTTCCGGCATTTCCCGGAAGTACAAAAATTTTTGGATTTTGAGGAGATTTTTTGAACTGCTCGCAAATCGCGTGCTCTCTGCCTCCAGAGCCAATAACAAGAATTTTTTTCATTTAACTATTAACAATTAGCTTTTAGCAATTCACCCCAGTTTTGGTTTCTAACCTCTAATGACAAACAAAATTATGAGCCTTAAAGAGCACACAGTAAAATCCTATGACAAAGACCTGCAATCAATTGCTGGAACGCTTGACGAAATGGTCGAGCTTGTTTTGCAATCAATCGACATGGTCGGAGAGATGATTAAAAATCGCGATGAAGCGGTGATTAAAAAAATCGAGACGCATGATTACAAAATCAACTCTCTCGACCATTTGATTGAAAAAAAAGTGACAGCGATTTTGGCTTTGCGTCAACCAATGGCTGTTGATTTACGCTATATTATCTCTTCATTAAAAGTGGCTTCAAACCTTGAGCGCAGCGGCGATCAGGCGAAAAGTATCATCAAAAAAATTGCTAATATCGGCAAGGAAGATTTTGAGGCCGGCGTTGAAGATTCGCTGATTTCAATGATTGAGCTCTGCAAAGAAATGGTTCAAGAAGCAGTGATTTCCTTCAATGATCAAGACGTCGCGCTTTCCAAAGAAGTGCTGCATAAAGATGATCGCATTGACCAAACTTACAGCGATTTTTTCCGTATTCTTGAATGCGACAGTTTCAGCAAGCAGCAGGTCAAAAGAATCACTAACACGTTATTCATCGCCAAAAGCTTTGAACGCTTGGCCGATCACTCAACTAACATCGCGGAAATCACTAATTTCGTGGTCACTGGAGAAATCAAATAATGGAAAGCCGCGAAGAAAAACGCGAATCAGGACAAATCGCGAAGAAAGACAATAAGGATTTGCTGGGCTTTGCGACGAATTTTCCTAAAGAAAAAATGGAACGTAAACCTGATTGGATCCGTGTAAAAGCGCCGAATTCCAAGGGTTATTACGAAACCAAACAGATGCTCAACGAGAAAAAGTTGCATACTGTTTGTGAAGAAGCTGCTTGCCCAAATATCGGCGAATGCTGGGCGCAGAAGCATGCAACGGTGATGATTTTGGGCTCGGTTTGCACAAGAGCTTGCTCTTTTTGTAATATCGAAACCGGAAAACCTGACGTGGTAAATCCGCACGAGCCAGAAAACGTGGGCGATGTTGCAAAAGTTTCTGGGTTAAAACATTTAGTAATTACTTCGGTTGATCGCGACGATCTTGCTGATGGCGGCGCGATGCAGTTTGTGAAATGTATCGAAAATGTGCGCAAAAAATCTCCAGGCACGACGGTGGAAATTTTAACTCCAGATTTCTTACGCAAAAACGGCGCGCTTGAATTGGTTGTTGCCGCAAAGCCAGATGTCTTCAATCACAATATCGAAACTGTACCGGGCCTCTACACCTCAATTCGCCCGGGTGCGCGCTATTTCCATTCGCTAAGTTTGCTGCAACGTGTCAAAGAAATTGATCCATCAATTTTTACAAAATCTGGCTTAATGGTTGGACTTGGCGAAACGAAAGAGCAGGTGCTGCAAGTTATGGACGACATGCGCTGTGCCAATATCGATTTTTTGACAATTGGCCAATATCTGCGCCCAACGCTGCGCCATGCGCCGGTTGATCGTTATGTTCATCCAGACGAGTTCGAATTTTACAAAAAAGCGGCTTACAACAAAGGCTTTTTGATGGTTTCTTCATCTCCGCTTACACGCTCTTCTTATCACGCTGGGGATGATTTTGAAAAAATGCGTGCGCAGCGAAATTCGCAATTACTTGCCAAGAAAAATTAATTAAGTTTTTGCGCT
>JBIKKP010000043.1:0-10193 GCA_044360285.1 Rickettsiales bacterium | reverse complement strand
GGCTGGCAACGCACAAATTGTTGATTTTCTTATCAGCAATGGTGCACAGCTAAATCAAACAAATGTCGTTGGTGAATCGGCAATAATTCATGCTGCAACTTCCAGCTGCAGCGCTTGCTTAGGTGTAATGTTTGAAAAGTATAATTTTATCAAATTGATGAATTTTTCTTTGTTGAAAAATCAGCTAAACAGCGCTTCTGAGATTGCGCGCAACCAAGAAAATCAAGAGCTGCAAGACCTCATCAATGCCTATCTTGATAAAGTAATTAAATCAGAGCCGCTAATTTCTCAGTTAGAAAATTCAGATGGCGTTGCTGAAGCAGAGCTTGGCGCAATTGGCAGCGGTGTGAAATCTCTGATCAATAAAATCGACAAAAAAATTAAATTTATTTTCAAGTCAGATAACGCAGCGCAAGACAAGCAAAGCGAAGTTTTTGAAGTGCAAAAACCAGCAGAAGATCTTGCCAAACAACCAAAACCAATCACTGAAACTAACTTGGTTGAAAAGCCACTAGAACCAATAAATCCAGCGAAGCGCTATAAATTTAGTAAGGCAAAAGAAGAGGAAAAACCGGTGGTTGAGTTGATTCTTGGCAACGAAAGATCAGAAGTGAAGGCGGCGGAAAATAAACCTGTAGCTGAAGTGGTTAAGAAACCAAAATTCAAATTTGCAGCGCCGAAAGTTGAAGCGAAGCCAGAGTTAAAATTGCCTGCAGTTGTTGCGCCAGTGCAAGAAGTTGTTGCCCCAAAAACAGTGGCGGCGCCTGTTGTTGAAAATCCAAAAGTTGCTGCGCCTGTCGTAGCTGAGCCTGTGGCTCCAGCGCCAACTGCACCAGCTGTGCGTAAGTTTAAACTTACTTCGCCGAATAATTAAAAACCATACTCGTCATCCTTGAGGCCACAGGCCTCGAGGATCTCTTTATGTTGAACAAAAAAAGATCCTTGAATCGCAAGCGATTCAAGGATGACGGATGTGTGGGATAATGAATTTGATGCGAGATGACTTGTATTTCTAAAAATCAATCGCCCGGCAATTAATCTGCCAATCGCCAAAGTGGGTGGGGTCGAGTTCTTCTTTTTTTTCCACTAAATTTTCTGCGGCTTTTTCTTCTGATTTTTTCTCGTGATCTTTTTTTACGTCAGGATTTTCTGGCGCGCAAGCGCAGGAAGAATTTTTACAATTTTTGCTCATCTACATCTCCTGGCCACCAGTGCCACCTCTGACACCAACAGATTTTATTTGCAAGTCTCCTTGAACATTTGGTGGAGCTACTCTGTCGCTTTGTCCAAGTGATTCTAATTTTAAGCCTTGTTCACCTTTTGCGTGTCCAACGCCGTGTTGATCAATCATGCCTTCAATTTGATTTGTGATGGTTTGGCCAAAAGCTCCACCGCCAGCGTTCAGCGCTGGTGCTATTGAGTCCATGTTGGCAGTAGTAAGAATTGCATCAACGCTACCAAAAGAAATATCGATTGCTTGTTCTCCAACAGGAAACATTCCAGAACCTCCTCCGGCTGTGAGGCCATGAGAGGCTCCTGGGTTACTACCACGTCCAGCTTCCATTCGGTTCATAATATCAAAACTGCTTGGACCTTCGTTTACTGACATAAGTTAACTTATTTTGCCGACGACCCAACCGCAGCAATCGCTGTCATGTTGAGAATGTCATTAATTGACGAACGCATAGTGACAATTTGCACTGATTTTTCGAAGCCATCAAGGATTGGTCCAATCACTGTGCAATTGCCGACTTCTTCCAAAAGCTTAGTTGCAATTGAAGCTGAGTGCAAGCCAGGGCAAATCAAAATGTTGGCAGGAGCGCTCAAGCGGCAGAACGGATATTTCGACATTTTGTCCATGTTTAGCGCCACGTCAGCAGTCATTTCGCCATCATATTCGAAATCAACTTTCATTGCATCGAGAATTTCTACGGCATGTTTCATGCGCTCAGATTCCGTCTTTAAAGCCGAACCAAAATTCGAAAAAGACAAAAATGCCACGCGTGGTTCATAGCCCATATTGCGAACTTTTTTCGCAGTTTGAATAGCGATTTTTGCTAGATGATCAGAGGAAGAAAGTTCTGAGCAAGCGGTGTCGGCGATAAAAATTGTGCGGCCTTTGGAAATGACCATCGAAATACCAAGAACAATTTTATCTTTTTTGTTTTTCAAAACTTGCCACACGTCAGTCAGCGATTTGCGATAGCCGCGAGTAAGGCCGGTCACCAATGCATCGCCATGTCCACAATCAAGCATTGAAGCAGCAAACACGTTGCGATCGTTGCGAATCATGCGTGCGCAGTCTGAGCGCAGAACACCGTTGCGCTGCAATTTTTTATAGAGGTGATCAGTGAATTTAGAATTTTCGTCAGAGATTGAAGCATTGTAAATTTCGATGCCTTTTGGATCGACGCTTGCTTCAGCCATATTTTCGAGAATGGTTTTTTCTTTACCAACAAGCACTGGTTTTCCATAGCCATTGTCGCGCCACATTGCAGCAACCCGGATGATTTCTGGTTGTTCGCCTTCAGCAAAAATTACTTTTTTTGGATTTTTTTCGAGTTTTTCAAAAATCATGCCAAGGCTGTTAACTGTAGGGTCACGACGTGCCTGAAGTTCTTTTCTGTAAGCTTCCCAATCTTTAATTGGTTTTTTTGCAACTCCGCTTTCAACCGCAGCTTTTGCAACGGCAAGCGGCACAACCTGAATTAGGCGCGCATCGAAAGGAGTTGGAATAATATAGTGCGGACCAAATTTTAATTCACGGCCGCCATAAGCTTTGATTACTTCATCTGGAACGTGTTGACGGGCCAAATCAGCAATTGCATGAGCTGCAGCGATCTTCATTTCTTCGTTGATGGTTGAAGCGCGAACATCAAGTGCACCACGGAAAATATAAGGAAAACCCATCACGTTATTGACTTGGTTTTCATAGTCCGAGCGGCCAGTTGCAACAATTGCGTCGTCGCGCACCGAGTGAACTTCTTCTGGCGTGATTTCTGGATCTGGATTGGCCATGGCAAAAATCACCGGATTTTTTGCCATCGATTTTACCATTTCTTTGGTGACTGCACCTTTAACAGAAAGACCAAGGAAAACATCGGCACCGGCCATTGCCTCAGCCAAAGTGCGAGCTTTGGTTTCAACGGCGTGGGCAGATTTCCATTGGTTCATGCCATCAGTTCTGCCTTTGTAGATTGTGCCTTTTGTGTCGCATAAAATTGCATTGTTATGCGGCAATCCCATTGCTTTTAGAAGTTCTAAACAAGCTATTCCAGCGGCTCCGGCGCCATTTACGACAACTTTTAGATCTTTGAATTTTTTACCAGAAATGTGCAAAGCATTGATAATGCCGGCAGCAGAAACGATTGCGGTTCCGTGCTGATCATCGTGAAAAACTGGAATATCCATGATTTCACGAAGTTTGCTTTCGATGATGAAACATTCTGGCGCCTTGATGTCTTCAAGGTTGATGCCGCCCCAAGTTGGCCCAAGATATTTTACGGCGTTGATGAATTCTTGCGCGTCTTCAGTGGCAACTTCGATATCAACAGAGTCAATGTCGGCGAAGCGTTTGAACAAAACTGATTTTCCTTCCATTACTGGTTTGCCGGCGATGGCGCCAAGGTTGCCAAGGCCAAGAACTGCAGTGCCATTTGAAATTACTGCAACATAATTTCCTTTTGAGGTGTAGTCATAAGCAGCGTCAGGATTTTTAGCGATTTCTAAACAAGGAATGGCAACGCCAGGTGAATAAGCTAAAGCAAGTTCACGCTGAGTGTTTAGAGGCTTGGTGGCATGCATACCAACCTTTCCGGGCTGGCCTTGGGTATGAAACTGTAGCGCCTCAAGTTCTTTTGAAGTTTTTGTTGCAACGTTTTTTGCTGTATCTTTTTTAGGCATGGAATTGTTTTGTTTTAGAGTAAATGCTGCGTGAAGCAGCCAGAATAGCCAATTGGTGGCCGAAAACTATTTTTAAGAACTTACTTGTCAAAATTTATGGAAGTGAATTCAAGCAGAAAATTTAAGGAATTTTTCGATGCGGTTTTAACGCCAAGAAAAATCGATCTTTTGGTTTTGCATCATGTTGAGGCAAATAGCGTGGAGCATGCAATAGCGCAGTTTGTAGAGCATAAAGTCAGTGCACATTTTTTGATTGATGAGAAGGGAGAAATTTTCCAACTTATTGATGAAAAAGATATAGCTTACCACGCCGGAGTCAGCTTTTGGCGCGGCTGCAGCGGCTTAAATAAAAGTTCAATTGGCATTGAATTTATCAATAAAGCGCCATTTGAGAAAAAATTTGAAGAGGCGCAAATGGCCGCTGGCGTGGTTTTATGCAAATATCTGGCGGCGAAATATCAAATCGATGCACGCAACATTGTTGGCCATTCCGATATTGCTTACTTTAGCGAAAATGGTTTGCTCAATCGCAAACAAGACCCCTCACACCTTTTTGATTGGGAATTTTTGGCAAAAAATTATGTAGGAATTTTTCCGCAGTTTTCGTTGGAGGGGCAGGCGGATGAGCAGCTTTTTGCGCCGAAAGATAAATCGGTTTATCTGAAAAAAATTAAGCAAGATTTGCAGAAATTTGGCTATCGCGTGCTTAATTTGAACGACGAGTTTGACGAGGAAATGCAAGGTTTAGCGATAGTTTTTAATCGCCGTTTTCTGAGAAGAGATTCAAACTCGTGGTTTTTGAGTTCGCAGTTGGCGTTGCAGAAGTTGATGGGTTTTTGTTAACATTTGAAATACGTCATCCTTGAGGCCTTAGGCCTCGAGGATCTCGTGAGTTCAGCAGCTAAACGTATGAGATCCTCGAATTGCGGTGCAATTCAAGGATGATGGATGTGATGTCGTATCAACTGCTAGGTTTTCGCAGGATATGCTGGGCGGGATTTGCAATCCCGCCCGAAACTTTCATTCCTTGTTAAACTGGTATGAACGTGTGGTCGAAGTTACAAACTCCGCCCAGCTTCTCACCATCATCTCAACTCTGCCCATGATTAAAGAAAACCGTTTTCGCAATCACCAAAACCACAACCTCCGAAGCCCCGCGGCGCTTAAGCTCCTTCGCACAATTTTGCAGCGTTGCGCCGGTGGTCATTACATCATCAACCAACAAAACTTTTTTGCCCGCCAGAGAATTTTGGTAAATTTTATTGACCAAAAACCCGCGCTTTAAATTTTTTTCGCGCTGCTGTTTTCTTAGCTGCGCCTGGGGCTTAGTGTCTTTAACGCGAAATAAAAAATCAGGAAAAAATTTTAAATTTGGCGACAATTTTACCAAGTTTTTCGCCAGCAAAATTGCCTGATTAAATTTACGTTTTTTTAATCTTTTTGGATGAAGCGGAACCGCGACAATTAAGTCGTAAGAGGCAATTTCATTTTTGATTTTATCGAACAAAATTTTTGCCAATTTCTTCGCCAAAAAACTTTGGTCGCGATATTTCAAATCGCCGATAATTTTTTTGATGGTTGAATTGTAGCGAAACAGCGTGATTACTTTGTCGAAGGCCGGTTTTTTGACTAAGCATTTTGCGCAAAGCGGCTGCATGAAGCTGATTTCAACTTCGAAAGGATAAGCACAAATTTTGCATTTTGGCTCGGTAATAAAACTGAGTTTTTGCCAGCAGGGGCCGCAGAATAGCGTGTCTTTACTGATTATTTCTTCGCAAGAAATGCAGTGGCTGGGGAAAAAAATCCCTAAAAAAAATCTAGAGAATAATTTAAAGAAATTCATTGGTGGTGACCCAAAATCTTTTTGATCGAAAGCTGCTTAAAGCCTTTAAAACAAGGGCTTTAACGCATTTTGCAAAACATAGTTTTTTGCATCATGAAATAGCAAATAGAATTGCCGAAAATATCAGTTTTTTGAATCGTAAATTTGAGAAAATTCTTGAAATTGGCGCGATGGATGAAGAGCTGCAGCACCTTATTTTACAAGGTATGAAGGCCAATTATACTTTTGCGCCCGACGAAGAAAATTTAAACCTGCAGCCAGAATCTTTTGATCTGATTGTCAGCAATTTGAATCTGCATTTAATCAACGAAATTCCGCAATTTTTGCTGCAAATAAAAGAAGCTCTAAAACCAGGCGGAGTCTTCATCGCCAGCTTTTTTGGCGAAGAAAATTTACGCGAATTGGCGCATGTTTTACACGAAAGCGAAATGGAAATTTACGCCGGAGTTTCGCCAAGAATGCCGCCAACAATTGATGTAAAAACCGCGGCAATGTTGCTGCAAAAGGCCGGATTTGCTGATCCAATTTCTGAGTTTGAAAAAATTGAAGTTGATTATTCTAAGCCAATTAATTTGCTGCGCGACTTGAAAATGATGGGTCAGAGTAATGTTTTGCAAAAACGCTCGCGAAGATTTTTTACCAAAAAATTTCTGCAAAAAATTTCAGATAATTATTGCAAACTCTACGGCCAAGGGGACTTGGGCGTGAAAGCAACTTTTGAAATCGTCACAATTACCGGTTGGAAATAAACATGAAAAAACTGCACATAAAAACTTACGGCTGCCAAATGAACGTTTACGATTCTGATCGTATGCAAGATTTAATGACCGCCGTGGGCTATGAGACTGTAGATGCGCCAGATGATGCTGATATGGTGATTATCAACACTTGCCACATTCGCGAAAAGGCATCGGAAAAACTTTTTTCTGATTTGGGTCGCATTCGTCCGCACAAAGAAAAGAAAAAAGAAAGCGGATCGGAAATGATCGTTGCTGTTGCTGGTTGCGTGGCGCAGGCGGAAGGTGAGGAGATTTTTAAAAGATCAAAAGTTGTTGATATTATTGTTGGGCCGGAAAGCTATCAAACCTTGCCAGACTTGGTTGGAAAGGTGATTCGTGATAAGAAAAAACAGATTAATCTCGATTTCGTTCCAAACGAAAAATTCGATAATTTGCCAAACGCCCAAGCAGGAACTGGCGCCAGCAGTTTTGTCAGCGTGCAAGAAGGTTGCGACAAATTTTGTACTTTTTGCGTAGTGCCTTACACCCGCGGCACTGAGTATTCACGCGAGGTTTCAAAAGTTTTGGATGATGTAAAAAGGTTGGTTAATTCGGGCGTGAAAGAAATTTATTTTTTGGGTCAAAACGTAAACGCTTATCACGGCCTAGACAGCGCTGGTGAAGCTTCCAGCTTGGCTAAATTAATTGAAGAGACGGCAAAAATTCCGCAAGTTGAACGAATTCGCTACACCACTTCGCACCCGCGCGATATGAGTGATGACTTGATTGCCGCGCATCGCGACATCGAAAAACTGATGCCATTTTTGCATTTGCCAATTCAGTCCGGCGCGAACTCTACGCTGAAAGCGATGAATCGAAAACACACCCGCCAAGATTATTTTAAGATCATCGAAAAGATTAGAGCCGCGCGGCCTGACATTGGGCTTTCTTCTGATTTTATTGTCGGATTTCCAGGCGAAACTGATAAAGATTTTGCCGACACTTTGGACTTAGTTGAGAAAATTGCTTTCACGCAATGCTATTCATTTAAGTATTCTCCGCGTCCTGGAACGCCAGCGGCTGATGCAAAAATTCAAGTTGAAGAACATGTTAAAGATCAACGTCTGGCGCAGCTGCAGCAGCTTTTAACTAAACAACAAATGGAATTTAACGCAAAATTTGAAGGGCAGGTGATGCCAGTTTTATTTGAAAAAGAAGCGCCAAAATCTGGTAAAAAAGAGCGATCTTCAAAACAGCTTTGGGGCAAGTCGCCGTGGCTGCAGTCAGTAATTGTTGATGTGGAAAACGAAGAAAAGGCGCGGCAGTTTTTTGGAAAAATTGCGCAGGTGAAAATTCTAAAATCGCGTCCAAGCAGTTTAGTTGGCGAGATTTTTTAGTCTGAAAACGAAGAGAAAGTAAGAAGAAATGGTGGAGATAAGGAGGCTCGAACTCCTGACCCCCTGCTTGCAAAGCAGGTGCTCTACCAACTGAGCTATATCCCCGAGAGATGTGTGAAATTTATCACTAGAAGCCTCATGCTGAGCTTGTCGAAGCATGATGTTCATCGAATTTTGGTTGCGGGGGCTGGATTTGAACCAACGACCTTCAGGTTATGAGCCTGACAAGCTACCGGGCTGCTCTACCCCGCGTCAAAAGTGTAGCATTTTTTTGTTTTGCTTTCGCAAAACTTGGGGCTGCTCTCCCAAATCTTTTATCTGCTTTTAACGGCCGCCAAAAAGAGGGGCGCAACCTAAAAATCGCAAACGCTAAATGCAAGTAAACAGTTAGAACTTAATTGCAGAAATATCGCGAATACTGCGAAAGCGCGCCAGGTCTGGTTCGCCGATGGAATATTTTTGCGGCAATAAAATTTTTACCAGCTGATCTTGATTTGGAATCAACAGCGAAATTTCACTAAATTTTTCTTCGCCAATTGGCGCCAAGAGCTGGGATAGCAAGGCCTTGATTGGAAAAATTGCTTCGCGGTTTTTTACGGTAATTTCAATTTTTGCTAAAATTTCTTTGCTGATTTTTGGTGCTTCAACTTTTGCTTCTGCTTTTTGCTCTGGCTTTGATTCCTGTCTTTGCGCCTGATTTCCGTAGTTTGCGCGTGGCCTCATCTTTTTGATATCTTCAAAAAATTTATCGCTCGCTTTGGTATTTTGAATGAAGTCATCGAGTTTTTTTACGTCGCGAACGGAAATGCGTGTACCGCCGTCGTCCTTACGAACCATGCATTCCAAAGCTACTAAACTTCCGTCAGCTAGAATGTCGCGCGCCGAAGTAATCAACGCTTCGTCAAAAACCATCACTTCGAAAATTCCAAAAGGATCGGAAATTGTTAAATAAGCAAAACGGCCGCGTGCACTAGAGCGGTGCTTGCTTGCCGCAATAACGCCAGCCATTTTTACCAGCATCGAATCTTCCAATTCGTCATTTTCCAATTTTGTTGAAAAAATTACGCCGCGTTTTCTGAGGTCGTCGAGACTGTCATCAAGCGGGTGCTCGTTTAAGAAAAAGCCGAAAGATTCGAATTCTTTTTGCAGGCGGGTGATTTTGTTCCAATCAGAAGTTTTTTTGAGCTCAGGTTTTTTATCCGCTTCTGGTGTGCCGCAAAAAAGACTCATTTGATTTGACGAAGCTTCTTCTTTTTTCTCGGCGCAGTAGGCGGAAATGACGTCGAAAGATTCAGCGAGTTGGCGGCGATTTTGATGAATTGAGTCGAAAGCACCTGATTTTGCTAAAGCTTCAACTGACTTCTTATTTACCAAACGCGGATCGGTGCGCTTGGCGAAGTCGTAGATATCTTTAAAATTACCATTTTCTTGGCGTTCTTTGACAACAACTTCGGTCATGCCAAAGCCAACGGCTTTAATGGAGCCAAGACCAAAACGAATCGCAAATTTTTCAGAATTTTTTTCAGCAGACATTAGATCAAGAAAAACAAAATTAGGCATCCAAGCACTATTCTGTAAAAGGCAAATGGTAAGAAATTATTTTTACTAACGAAAGAGATGAACCATTTTATCACAAAAAAGGCCGAGAAAAACGAAGAGAGTAGGCCGACGAGAATTAAGCTGAAACTGCTGCTATCAAGGTTGTCGAGGTTTTTTATTAAGTCGTAAAAACTTGCCGCGCCAATTGTTGGAACGGCTAAAAAGAACGAAAATTCTGTTGCAGTTTTTCGGTTTAAACCGCACAGAAGCGCGCCAATTATGGTTGCGCCAGAACGCGAAACACCGGGAATCATTGCAACGCATTGAAACAATCCGATTAAAAAAGCTGTCGATAATTTGATTTTATCAAGGTCATCGCAGCTTGATTTTCTTGGCTTAGTATCAACTGCAATCATTGCGAAGCCGCCAAAAATTAAGGCGAGGGCGATGGTTGAGTTTGAGAAGAAGGTCTGTTTAATAAAGTCGTGAAAAAGAGCGCCAATTATGGCTGCGGGCAAGAAAGCTGCTGCAAGATTTAGAGCAAATTTTTGCTGTTTTTTTTCGTTAATTTTCAAAGCGAGATCAAAAAATCTTTGGCGATAAATTACTAGAATTGCCGCAATTGCGCCGAACTGAATAACAATTTCAAAAGTAGAATTTTGAATCGCGTTAAAGTCGATTAACTGCGACGCAATCAGTAAATGCGCTGTTGAAGAGACGGGAAGAAATTCAGTAAGACTTTCAACGAGCCCAAGAAGAGCAGCTTTTAGGAAGTTGATGTAATCAAGCATC